>CAYRLP010000091.1:1902-8364 GCA_964424935.1 uncultured Bacteroides sp. | reverse complement strand
GAAGGAGGCTGTCAAGGATTTTGCCCTGAAAAAAGGGATCCTGATCGCTATTCTATCCGGCTTGATGAGTGCCTGTTTTGCATTCGGACTGGAAGCAGGGGGACCTATGGAAGAACTTGCTGCCGCCAAAGGCACGAATTCTCTATACGTAAGCAACCCTTCCCTGATCTTCATTCTACTGGGCGGGTTTGCCACCAACCTGATCTATTGTGGCTTCCTGAACATTAAGAACAAGACCTATACCGATTACACCTCCGTTTCTGCAGGGGTGTTCCTGAACAATGTGGTCTTTACCTTTCTTGCCGGACTACTCTGGTTCATTCAGTTCCATTTCTTTGGGATGGGAAGAAGTCTGGTCCCGGAATCCATGGTAGCATTTGCCTGGAGCATATTAATGGCTTTGAACATTGCCATGGCTAATCTTTGGGGATTGGCTCTCAAAGAATGGAAAGGGGTAAGCAGTAAGACCATTCTGGTTCTGATCATTGGAATCATCGTATTGATATTATCCACATTTGTTGTAAAACTTACTTAGGCCATGATGGCACCGAAGCGACAGGCATTTAGAATGAAAGTCTATCCGGAACAGATAGCGGAATATAAAAAAAGGCATGAGAAGCTATGGCCGGAATTACATCAGCTGCTTAAGGATACAGGTATTTCAGAATATAGCATCTTTTTTGACCAGGAGACAAATTATCTGTTTGCCTTTCAGAAACAATCAGGTGATCAGGGATCTCAGGACCTGGGACAAACCGAAATAGTAAAAAAATGGTGGAACCATATGGCAGATATCATGGAAACCAATCCGGACAACTCCCCGGTATCCATCCCACTCGAAGAAGTCTTCTTCATGGAATAGCATTTAGAACCTAAACTAATAGAGATGAGTAACTCAGAAAAAATCAAGAAAGCATTTGAAGCAGCAAAAGAACAGTACGCTGAAATTGGGGTCGATGTAGATTCAGCCATGAACAGACTGGATGACTTTCCCATCTCCCTTCATTGCTGGCAGGCGGATGATGTGGGTGGATTTGAAACTCCTGATTCCACCCTATCCGGAGGAGGGATTCAGGCTACCGGTAACTATCCGGGAAAAGCCACCAGCATTCCGGAACACCGGATGGACCTGGAGAAATCCATGAGTCTTATTCCCGGAAAACAACGTCTGAACCTGCATGCTATTTACGGAGACTTCCAGGGCCAGTTTGTGGACAGGGACCAGATAGAAATAAAGCATTTTCAAAGCTGGATCGACTGGGCCAAGGACCAGGGGATAGGAATGGACTTTAACTGCACTGTGTTTTCTCATCCGAAAGCCAGCGATGATCTCACCCTCTCCCATAAGGATAAAGAGATCCGGGATTTCTGGATCGAGCATACCAGGAGATGCCGTGCCATTGGGGCCGAAATGGGTAGGCAACTTGGAAGCCCTACCATCCATAACATATGGATCCAGGATGGTTCCAAGGATATTCCGGTGGACCGCTATACCCACCGTGCCATCCTGAAGGATTCACTGGATGAGATTTTTTCTGTGAAGTACTCTACCGATCACCTTAAGGATGCCATTGAAAGTAAGCTATTCGGCATAGGGCTTGAAGCCATGACCGTTGGCAATTCTGAATTCTACCTGGGGTATGCCATTGCAAACCAGACTTTGATCTGCCTTGACAGCGGTCATTTTCATCCTACAGAGCAGGTTGGGGATAAGATCTCATCAGCCCTGTTGTTTGTCCCCGAGATCCTTTTGCACGTAACCAGGCCCATTCGCTGGGATAGTGACCATGTAGTAACCATGAATGACGATACCATGTTTATCGCACAGGAGATTGTACGATGCAATGCGCTTGACCGTGTACACATGGGGCTGGATTTCTTCGATGCCAGCATAAACAGGATCGGAGCATACGTTGTGGGGACAAGGGCTGCCCAGCAGACCATGCTATTTGCACTTCTTGAACCCAGGGACATGTTGCTTAAATGGGAAGAAAACAGACAGTTTTTCGAGCGGCTCGCCATGCTGGAATTGCTTAAAACAAAACCCTTTGGCGCTGTATGGGATTATTACTGCCTGACCCATGATGTTCCCGTAGCACAGGATTTCATTACCGAGGTCCAAAAGTATGAGAAGGAGGTGCTGAGTAAAAGAGGTTAGAAATTAAAAATCACCCCATGAGCAAAGAGGTCGTATTGATTTTTGACGTTGGAAAAACAAATAAGAAGATCCTGCTCTTTGACCAGTCCTTAAACATAATCCACGAAGAAGAGACCGAATTCGAAGAGATCACCGATGATGATGGTTTCCCTGGAGATGATATCGAGCGCCTGGAAGCTTGGATCAAGGATGCCTGTGAAACATTTATCAACGACGAAAGGTACCTGGTAAGGGGCATTAATTTTACCACCTATGGTGCCACTCTGATGTACCTGGATGAAGATGGGAAAAGACTGACACCGGTATATAATTACCTGAAGCCCATGCCGAAAGGCATTGTCGAACCACTGTATAAAGCCCATGGAGGTGAAGAAGAATTTTGCAGAAACACGGCCTCCCCTGCTCTGGGCATGTTAAACTCCGGATTCCAGGCCCTGTGGCTGAAAGAGAAAAAACCGGAAATCTTCGGCCGTGTGTTTACCATTTTACATCTTCCTCAGTACCTGTCATACCTTCTCACGGGCAAATGCTCTTCTGAACACACTTCCATTGGTTGCCATACCGCGCTATGGGATTTTGACCGGATGGCCTATCATCCATGGACCGAACAGCTTGGGGATACCCTCCCAGATCCGGAACCGGTGGAAACCATCTATCCGTCATCAGGTCTCCAGAGGGAAGTTGCGGTTGGAATCGGGATCCATGACAGCTCCTCCTCCCTGGTTCCTTACTTCATGAATTCGGATGAGGAATTCATCCTCCTGTCCACCGGAACCTGGTGCATTTCCATGAATCCCTTCAATCCGGAGCCGCTTACTGCCGATCAGCTGAAGCAGGACTGCCTGGCCTACATGAGTATCCGGCAAAAGCCTGTCAAATCCTCGCGCCTGTTTTTAGGGCATATTCACGATGTGAATGTAAAAAGGCTCAGCCAGCTGTTCGGTGTGGAGGATTCAGCCTTTAAAAATGTGGGCCTACATGAAGATACCATCCAGTCCCTGAACCGGAGAAGCAAGGGCAAAAGGATCTTCTTCCGGGATGGTGTTCCCTCTGAATATGTGGATACCAGTATATCTGCGGACCTGTTCAGCAGCTTTAATGAGGCGTATCATCAACTGATCATGGATCTGGTGGAGCTGACCAGTGACTCCATAGATCTGATTCTTGAAAAGGAGAACAGAACGAAATGCATCTATATGAGCGGAGGATTCAGCAAGAACCCGATTTTCCTGAAACTGATGGCAGGCAGGTTTCCCGGCAAGCAGCTTTATACATCCGAAGTGGCCAATGCCACTTCACTGGGTGCAGCCCTGGTACTCTGGAAAGGCATCGACAGTGGATTTCATCCCTCCATCGACCTGGGATTGAAATTCATTGAAGGCAATCCCTCGCTTCTGACTTAAAAATATCCGCAACCTATGGAAAAACTGGATACGGTACTGCAACATCCCCGTGACCAGATCACTGAAATTATCAGGCGGATCTATAATGCCGGATTGACCACTACATCCGGGGGGAATATCTCCATACGGGACGGCGAAGGAAATATTTGGGTGACTCCCAGCGCCATCGATAAGGGGAATCTCCAGCGAAAAGACATTGTATGTGTAAAACCGGATGGTTCCGTAGAGGGTTATTACAAACCCTCATCCGAGTTTCCATTCCATAAAGCCATTTACGACGTCAGGTCTGATATCCATGCGGTCATCCATGCCCATCCTCCTGCCCTGGTTTCCTTCAGTATTGTAAGGAGATTGCCCAACATGAATATCATACCACAGGCAAAGAAGATCTGTGGACTTATCGGGTATGCACCCTATGCCATCCCCGGAGGTGAGGAGCTCGGACAAAGGATTGCCTCAGAATTCAAAAAAGGATTCGACGCATTGATCATGGAGAACCATGGAACCGTGGTCGGGGGAAGCGACCTGAAAGATGCGTTTGTCCGTTTTGAGACCTTTGAGTTTTCCGCCAGGACCATCATCAATGCCAGCACCATAGGGCATCCCTCCTACCTGCATGACAGGCAGATCGAGGCTTTCGAATCACAGATTCCCGAGGAACTGCCCGAAATGGAAGAAGCCGGACATACCGAAAAGGAGCTTTCCCTGCGGCGCCATATCAGTAACCTGGTGAGAAGATCCTGCCATCAGGGACTGATGATCTCCTCCTATGGTACTGTTTCTGCCAGAATAAAAGGGAACGATTATTTAATTACTCCCCGGAATGTACCCCGCTGGGAAATGGACCTGGAGGACATAGTTCAGATCGCTGACGGGAAACGGGAAAAAGGAAAGCTGCCCAGCAGGGCGATCCGGGTACACCAGCAGATTTACAAAGAAAACCCGCACATTAACTCCATTATCCTGACCCAGCCCCAGTATATCATGGCCTACGGTGTCTCCGGAGAGAAACTGGATGTGAGGACCATCCCGGAAAGCTGGATCTTCCTGCAGGATATCCCGATGGTCGAGTTCGGAACACAGTTCTCCGATGCCAGTGAAATCGCCCGCCTGTTTTCCCCGACCATGCCTGCAGTTATTATTAAAAATGACTCCATCATTGTAACCGGCGATAAGCTTCTGCAGACATTTGACCGTCTGGAAGTGGCTGAATTCAGTGCCCGGTCCCTGATCATGAGCCATCCCCTGGGAACACTGGTCCCCATCAACGCGGATCAGATTGAGGATCTGAGGAAGAAATTCCTCTCCTGACCGGAAAAATATCAAACCAAAGAAATGATCATGGATTTCAAGGACTGGAAGAAACTGCAAAATGGATCTGATATCCGTGGAGTGGCCATGGAGGGAATCAAAGGGGAAGCAGTGAACCTTACCCCGGAAGTGGCCACCAGACTGGGACAGGCATTTGCTGTATGGCTTTCGAAACAAGGGAAAGTAGGGAAAGGAGTGGCCGTGGGCAGCGACTCCAGGATCTCGGGACCGTCGCTGAAGAAAGCCTTCATGAATGGGCTTACCGATGCGGGCCTTGATGTGGTGGACTGCGGGATGGCTTCCACACCGGCCATGTTTATGACCACCATTGATCCAGATCTGGCAATTGACGGAGGGGTCATGCTGACTGCCAGCCACCTGCCCTTTAACCGCAATGGCATGAAATTCTTTACGGAAAGGGGGGGATTTGATAAAAGCGATATTCACGACCTGCTGCAGATCGCTTCCGGGGGAGAATTCACTTCGGCCGGTACACGGGGACGGACCGAAACGTTTGATTTTATATCCAAATACTCCCTGCATCTTATAAACACCATCTGCAAAGGTGTCAATGATCCGGACCACTATGAAAAACCTCTTCAGGGAATGAAAATCATCGTGGATGCGGGAAACGGGGCCGGCGGGTTTTTTGCGGAAAAGGTTCTGGTGCCCCTGGGGGCCGATGTCACCGGATCACAGTATCTTGATCCCGACGGACACTTTCCGAACCATGTCCCCAATCCGGAGGACAGGGAGGCCATGTCCTCCATCTGTGCCGCCGTAATCAGGGAGAAAGCGGACCTGGGGATCATCTTCGATACCGATGTGGACCGGGCCGCCCTGGTGAATGCAGCCGGCCTTGCCATAAACCGTAATGACCTGATTGCCCTGATCTCCTCGATTGTACTGGAGGAACATCCCGGTTCGACCATTGTCACCGATTCCATCACATCGGCCGGACTCAAATGGTTTATTGAAACAAAACTCGGAGGTGTTCACCACCGGTTCCAGCGGGGATATAAAAATGTGATCAATGAGGCCATCCGTCTCAACCAAACAGGGAAGGCCTCCTGGCTGGCCATTGAAACTTCCGGACATGCGGCCCTCAGAGAGAATCATTTCCTGGATGACGGAGCCTTTCTGGTGGCCAAACT
This sequence comes from uncultured Bacteroides sp., assembly GCA_964424935.1. Lineage (GTDB taxonomy): Bacteria > Bacteroidota > Bacteroidia > Bacteroidales. The sequence continues at coordinate 2,338 of CAYRLP010000091.1, read as the reverse complement.
GCTTATTCAGGCAGCCCGGATGAACCGGCAGGGGAAAACCCTGGATGAACTGATCGCGGATCTGCCCAGACCCGCCGAAGAACAGGAATTCAGGCTCCGGATCAACGCGGAAGAGTTTCTGGACTACGGAAACCAGGTCCTGACAGAACTGGAAAAGAAAATAGATCAGGTGCCCGGGTGGAGCCCTGAGCTCCCAAACTATGAAGGGATACGGGTTCAGTGCAGGGGGGAAGGAGAAGATGGCTGGTTCCTGCTTCGAATGTCGCTGCACGATCCGGTGATGCCCCTGAACGTGGAATCCGATCGCGAAAACGGCATATCAACCATCCGAAAACGCCTGAGCGGATTGATGGAGAGCTTTGAATCTCTGGACCTGGAACCCCTGCGATCTTAAATAATGAAGCGATCAGACTACCCTGATTTTGCCACCTTCCTT
>CAYRLP010000091.1:1462-1892 GCA_964424935.1 uncultured Bacteroides sp. | reverse complement strand
GTTTTCAACCTCCCAGTTATCAATGAAAGCAATCTGCTCCGGGGACATAAAATGCGGTCCGCCGAACTGCTCGGAGAGGTAGGAGATCTTCATCATATCCTGAAATACCTCAAGCACCGTCTGCAGGGAGTTCTCATTTTCTTCCACCAGGATCAGTCCATGCTGTTCATGGATGATCACCTTGGGATAATAGCCGTACGTATTCTCAAATGCTTCGATCCTTTTCACCATCTGGTCTTTCCCAAGCCCTTTCTCAAGAAAAAGGTACCTGGACTTGCAGTATACGATGATATCCGGAGTAAAGGGTTTACTGATCTTCTGAAACCGTTCCCGGCTGGAAGCAAAATTATCGGACAGTGGGGTCCTGAAGGCCTTGCAGAGCAGCTTCTTCGGTTTGAAATATTCGGCGACAATCCGGGCGGCGTCCGAA
>CAYRLP010000091.1:285-1452 GCA_964424935.1 uncultured Bacteroides sp. | reverse complement strand
AAGGAAGGGTCGTGTCCTTTCCTGACAAGATGCGGGATTCCACGGATCGGTAGATAGTCTGTACTTCCTCCGTAGAGTCGGCGCCCACAAAAATCCCATGATTCTGCAGAAAAATAATCCGCGGCGGTTCCTGATGCCTCTCCTCATATGCTTTCACCCTGGACTGCAGTTTTTTAAACAGGATGTATCCCGGATCCGTATACTCCATATACAGGGCCTCTGTACCAAACAGCCTCTCCACTTCCCGGGCGGCATTGTTGGAACACATCAACGCATTCACCAGGGTGGGATGTGTATGCACCACGTAGGCATATCCGATCAGATTATGGAGGGATGTCTCCACCGATGGCCTCAGGTGTTCCGGCCGGATAATGGCTCTCTTCAGATCCTGCTTCACCTCCTCTTCCCTTGTCACGGCATCTTCCGCATACACTTTATGCTCCATTTCGTTCAGCAGCTTCCTGGACATAACCACAAATCCGTCCCCGGAAATGGTGGCCAGGGCAACTCCACTTGCCTTGATGAACAGTTCATCCCCGGTTTTCCAGGAAGTATTCCCCCCGCCCGCGATCACATAGGCCGGATTCTTACCATAATACCGGGATATTTCAACCAGTGATTCCAGCATATCCATCCGAATAAGTTTCAGATCTAAAACTATCCAAAAAATAAGTTCCTGACAATATACGATTTAGGCATTATTTTACATATTTTGGGCCTGCGGGTGCTTCTGCCCGGATAAACGCATAGCTATGAAACGATTGACCTGCCATTTTCTGTTTTTTCTGCTTGTTTTGACTCTATCAATCACATGCAGTGCCCAGAATACAATGAATCCCTTCAAACTGGCTCTTGCCCAGATGCGGGTGGAAGGGGGAGCGCTGGATGTCAATCTGGCACATGCCGCGGAGATGATTACGGAAGCGGCGGAAAACGGGGCACAGCTGGTCCTGTTGCCCGAAGCCATGGACCTGGGCTGGACCGATCCTTCCGCGCTTACCCTGGCCGAACCGGTTCCCGGGGGCAAAAGTGCCGGTCTTCTCTCCGCTTTGGCAAAGAAATATCAAATCTATATCTGCTCGGGCCTGACCGAAAAAGACGGGGAAAAGGTATACAACGCCGCGGTCCTTATACTCTCCCCCGGGGTTTATAAGGACCGCGGCGTTG
>CAYRLP010000091.1:0-275 GCA_964424935.1 uncultured Bacteroides sp. | reverse complement strand
CGGTCCTTATAAACCCCGGGGGAGAGGTGATCCTGCTTCACCACAAGATCAACGAGCTTGATATCGGTCATCCCTATTATGCACTGGGCCGTGGACTGCAGGTGGTGGAGACAGATCTGGGTGCCATCGGTGTGATGATCTGTGCCGATGCAAGCACCGGTCAGCGGGAGATCCCGCGGACCCTGTCCTACATGGGGGCGGATGTGATCCTTTCCCCCAGCAGCTGGGCCGTTCCTGCGGATCATAACAACCTGGACGATCCCTATGGGGGAACG
>CAYRLP010000090.1:0-8378 GCA_964424935.1 uncultured Bacteroides sp. | reverse complement strand
CAAAAGCCCTGTCTGAAAAGGTGAAGGTGCTGATCCTGGATGAACCTTCCGCCGTTCTTGGCTCCCATGAAATCCAGAAACTATTCAGTACACTTGAGGGGCTGCGAAAGGAAGGGGTATCCATTATCTACATCACACATCACCTGGAAGAGGTATTTGAGATTGCCGATCGGGTTACCGTGTTAAAAGACGGTACATCGAAGGAGAGCCTGACAGTTTCCCGGACCAGTAAGGACGAGCTGGTCCGTTTCATGCTTGGCCGCTCACTGGAGACCATGTTTACAGAACGTAATGCCATACCGGGAGATGAGCTGCTGAAAGTAGAGGATATGATTCCCATGGGTCAGGGATCACCCATCCATCTGTCAGTGAAGCAAGGTGAAGTCCTGGGTATCGCCGGTCTGGTCGGAAGTGGCAGGACCGAACTGCTGAGGGCCATTTTTTCTGCAGACAGACCTTCCAAGGGCAGGATCTTCATTTCCGGTGATATGCATCGCATAAGGTCCCCTTTTGAAGCAGTTAGGTCGGGAATCGGCCTGGTACCTGAGGACCGCAAACAGCAGGGTGCGATCCTATCCCTGTCCGTAAAACAGAATATCAGTCTCTCCAATCTGAAAGGAATCACAGGCGGCTTCGGGTTTATTAAGCGGGGGAAGGAAAGGGAAATCGTGGAGCGCCTCATCCGGAAACTGTCGATCAAGACAAGGAACGAGGATGCCCGGGTTTCCACACTTAGCGGAGGCAATCAGCAAAAGACCGTGCTGGCAAAATGGGTGAACAGGCAGTGCAGTATCATTATGATTGATGAACCCACCAGGGGGGTCGACGTAGGGGCCAAGGTAGAGATTTACAGCCTTATCAACGAACTTTCACTCCAGGGAGCGGCCATTCTGCTGGTTTCCTCAGAATCTGAAGAATTGATGGGTATCTGCGACCGAATCCTGGTCATGCGAAAAGGGAACATCCAGGGTGAATTGCAGAAAGAGGACTTTACAGAAGAAAATATATTAAGATTGGCCATCGGGGCCTGATTCGATCATGAACATAAAACGCTATATTAAACTCATAACGGAATACAATACCGTATTAATCTTTCTTGCAATGCTTCTGATTTCCGCTCTGGTTTCAGACGCATTTTTCACAGTTAATAATCTGTCTAACCTGGTCCGCCAGGTGGCCCCGGTGGGGATCATCAGCATGGGGATGCTGTTGGTGATTCTTACCGGGGGGATTGATCTCTCGGTAGGTTCAGTGGTAGCCATGATCTGTGTGCTGACCGGGCTCTTTACACACCATATGCCGGTTTATGCCGCCCTGTTAAGCGCCCTTGCCTGCGGCATTATTGCAGGATCCATTTCCGGGTACCTGGTTGCCTACCACCGGCTGGCTCCTTTCATTGTCACCCTGGCGATGATGTCCATTGTGCGCGGACTTGGTTTCATGTTTTCAAAGGGAGCGCCGGTGATCATTCATGACCGGGCATCCATACTGACCGAATTTGGCAGCGGAAAGTTTCTGGGAATCCCAAATCCGGCACTGATCATGTTCATCATATTTATAATCACATTTATCCTGCTCCGGTATAATGCCTACGGCCGGATCGTAATTGCCATTGGAAGCAATGAAGAATCCGTTCGCCTTTCCGGGATCAAAGTGTCTGCCTATAAGTTCAGTGTTTACGCCATCGCCGGTGCACTCTCCGCCCTGGCCGGAATTGTAAGTACGGCAAGGACATCGGTGGGTTCCCCTGTAACCGGCATCGCCATGGAGCTGGATGTGATTGCGGCCGTCGTTATCGGGGGTGCCAGCCTGATGGGGGGCAAGGGATCGGCCGTGAATACCCTGCTGGGAGTCCTTATCCTGGGAATGATAGGGAACATTATGAACCTGCTGACCATCCCTGCCTATTCACAACAGGTAATCAAGGGCTTGATCATCGTCCTTGCCGTATTCTTGCAACGTTTCCAGGAAAAATAACCCCGGTGCGCACCCAGAGATTAAATACCGATAGCCTCCGTGAACTCCACGGAACCCTGAGCGTTCCGGAATATGCCCGATCAGGTGTCTCCACTGGTATTGTGCATGTGGGGGTGGGCAATTTTCACCGTGCGCATGAGGCATATTATACGGACTGCCTCCTGAACAGGGGGGATTCCGAATGGGGAATCTGTGGCATCTGCCTGCTGGAAAAGGACCTGAAGATGTATCAAACCCTGGTCAATCAGGACGGGCTCTACACGCTCGTAATCAAGGAAGCTGACGGGAACCGGCAGGGTCGCGTGATCGGATCCATCGTGGAATATCTCTATGCACCTTCCGACCCATCCGCAGTGATCAGGAAAATGGCTGATCCCTCCATAAAGATCATCTCGCTTACTATCACAGAAGGAGGCTATAACTACGACCCTTCCTCCGGGCAGTTTGACTTTAATAATCCGGATATTCAGTGGGACCTGCAACATCCCGACCGTCCCCGGACCATCTTTGGGTATCTTACCGCCGCATTCAGGCTTCGGTACCAAAACGGGATTCCCGGATTAACCGTTCTCTCCTGCGACAACATACAGCAGAACGGGGAAGTCAGCAGGAACATGCTTATGTCCTATATGCGTGAAATTTTGCCTGAACTCTGGGAATGGGTCTCTGACCAGGTGACCTTCCCCAACTCCATGGTGGACCGGATCACCCCGGTCACCACGTCCCGGGATATTGAAGAACTTAAAGATCATTTTCGTGTGGATGACAGCTGGCCGGTTATTTGTGAACCTTATATCCAGTGGGTTATTGAAGACCGGTTTGCTCAGGGACGCCCCTCCTGGGAGAAGTGTGGAGCACACTTTGTAAAGGAGGTTGAACCCTATGAAAAAATGAAGATCCGGCTGCTGAATGCCGGGCATTCCCTTCTGGGATTTACAGGATCGCTGATGGGATACTCTACCATTTACGAAGCAGTCCGGGATGATCTGATCCTCGGATTCCTTCGTGATTTTATGGATCAGGAAGTCACCCCGCTTCTGGGCTCCGTGGAAGGGATCGACCTGAACGCCTACAAAGAAACCCTGATAAATCGTTTTAGTAATCCCCATATGGAGGACCTGCTCTCCAGAATCTGCTCGGAGAGTTCTGCTAAAATTCCTAAATTTCTTGTTCCGACAATCGAAGAACAGCTGGAAATGAAAGGACCGGTAAAATACGGTGCGTTGATTATTGCGGCCTGGTGCCGAATCCTGGAATTGTCGGGAACCGAAGGTACGCAACCGGAGGTCATGGATGTGATGGGCGATCTGCTCGCAGAGCATGCAAAAACTTCAATGGATGAGGATCCCCTTGCCTTTCTTAAGGTCAGGGAGGTGTTCGGGAACCTCTACCTTTCGGGACCTTTTGTGGAGACCTACCTCCCTGTCATGGAATACCTGCGCACTCATGGAATGGCTGATACGATCAGGCAAGTACTAAAGAGATAGTCCCCGTTATGAGACAGGCAGTAATGATTCGTCCCGGCAACATTGAATTCAGGCAGGTACCTGCACCCGGGCCATTGAAGGATCACGAAATCCTTATGCGGATCAAACGAATAGGAATCTGCGGCTCAGATGTGCACGTTTACCACGGAAAGCACCCGGCTACTCCCTACCCGGTGGTCCAGGGGCACGAATATTCGGCGGTGGTGGAAGCAACCGGCAAGCAGGTATCCGGAATAAAACCGGGCCAGATGGTCACCGCAAGGCCCCAGCTCACCTGTGGAACCTGCGGGCCGTGCAGAAGGGGACAATACAACACCTGTCAAGATCTGAAAGTGCAGGGATTCCAGGCTCCCGGAGTGGCCCAGGATCTGTTCGTAACAGATGAAGAACGAACGGTGGTTCTGGATGAAACCATGACCTTTGAACAGGGCGCCATGGTGGAACCCTGTGCGGTCGGAGCCCATGCTACCCACCGGTTGGACCTGACGGGACAGAATGTGGTGGTCTCGGGGGCCGGAACCATCGGGAACCTGGTGGCCCAGTTCGCCAAAGCACGTGGTGCAAACAAGATCCTGATCACCGATCTCAGTGCGTACCGGCTGGATATTGCCAGGCAGTGCGGGTTGGAAGGGGTATGGAACCTTGCTTCCGGCTCGTTTGAGGAGGGGATTCATTCCTATTTTGGAAAAGATGGCTTTCAGGTTGGATTTGAAGCCGCGGGAGTCAAATCATCCCTGGATGTTCTGATGCAATATGTGGAAAAGGGTGGTTCCCTGGTCATCCTGGGCGTATATGAACAGAATCCCGTGGTAAACATGTATTTTCTGGGCGAACACGAACTCAATGTATTCGGATCCATGATGTACCGCCAGGAGGATTATGAAACGGCGGCTGAGATGATCGCTTCCGGGCTGATTAAAACAGATCCGCTCCTTTCACGGATCTTTCCTTTCGAGGAATACCTGCAGGCATACCGTTTCATTGAGGAGCAGGGCGACCGGACCATGAAGGTTATGATCCGGCTCTGATGGTCCGCTTGTCCTGAGCGGCAATCATCCAGTATTATTCCAGTGAACTCAGAACGGAAGTAAAGAATGCCTCCATTTCCTGGCAGTAATAGATGCCTTATTTCCTGAAGGTTGCCTGCGTTCTCTGATTGGGTTTCCAGTCGAAGAAAGCATGGCTCGCACCGCCGACCTGTACATACTCGACCCGGTGACCGGCCTTGACCAGGGCATCCACATATACCTTTACCGGTTCGTCCCTGATCAGGGGATCATTTGTGCCGCGGGTCAGGTACTGGGGAACCTCTCTTTCCCCGGCATCCGGAATGTTGTTTAAAGGTGCGACGGCCTGGACCCAGGTGCTGTCCGCTGCCGGATCGTCCGAATAATGATGCAGCAGTTCACCGCTGAATACTCCTTAACTGGGAGCCGAATTGAGCTATACCGAAGGATTTGGATACATTTACACGGAAGTGGACCGGCAGAGGGACTGGAATATGGATGTGAGAATACTGGTTGAAGATCTGCGATTCTATTGCCGTGTGAATATCATAGCCGGGGGAAAGAAATGTGAACATTACCTGAATTTTTACAGACCGGAATCATGAACCGTTATTTCCGTAGATTCATTACTTGACTTCAGGGGATTAAGTTTACTACATTTAGGTAAACAAAATCCCTTGCCATGTATAAATTACTTGTAACCCTGATATTACTCCATCTGGGATTAAGCTTACTGTCCCAGGAAACAGAAATCGAAAGTGACACCCTCCGTAAGGATGCTCTCAAGGTGTTCATGGAATCCAGCAACTACTACCGGAGCATGGATGCAAGCGACCATATCCGGAGGGAGATCCCCTACATTAATTATGTGCGGGATATCAAGGATGCGGATCTCTATATTATTTTTACCCGCCAGACAACTGGATCCGGCGGTTGGGAATATACCTGCTTTCTGGTGGGACAGCATGACTTTGAAGGCATGCGGGATACCCTTCAGTACACAACGACTCCCGATGAAACCGAAGAAGGGAGAAGAAGCAAGGAGGTAAGTACCCTGAAAATGGGTCTGATGCGCTATGTGGCCAGAACGCCCTTGGCCGAGTACATCGATATCCGGTTTACCGAACCCATGTCCGAAACCGTGTCCACCGATAAATGGGATAACTGGGTATTCAGACCCTCAGTGAGTGGTTTCCTAATGGGAGAAAAAACCTACACATACCAGAACATCAGTATCAGTTTCACTGCGGACAGGATCACGGAAGCCTGGAAATTCCGGACTAGACTATATTACAGCCACCGGGTGCAGAAATTTGATGTGGGTGATGAAATTATTTCCAGCCAATACAATAACAAGTTCGTCCGTACACAAATCGTCCGTAGCCTGACGGATCACTGGTCCGTGGGAGGTCAGGTAAACGTCGGCTCCTCGACCTATAGTAATGAAGATTTCTCTTTGGAGCTGTTACCCGGTATTGAATACGATCTTTTTCCATACTCGGAATCTACCCGCAGGCAGCTCCGGATCCTGTACAGTGTGGGCTACAATTATCAAAATTATACCGACACTACCATATATAATAAAATTGCGGAACATCTCTGGATACACCGATTATCCGCCGCATACCAGGTGATTCAAAAATGGGGCAGCATCAATGTGGATGTGAGCTACAGCAACTATCTGCATGACTGGTCCAAGAACAATCTGGATTTCGGGGGCGAAATAGAACTGCGAATTGCGAAAGGCCTTTCACTCAACTTGTATGGCAGTTATTCGATTATTCACGATCAGCTGGGACTGGTCAAGGGTGACGTTTCTGCCGAGGACATCCTGCTTCAGATCAGGGAGATGGAAACACAATTTTCCTATTATCTCAGTGCCGGTTTTTCCTATACCTTTGGATCCATTTACAACAACGTGGTGAATCCCCGCTTTGGAAGTTATTATTAATGGCATTCAGCGGTCCCTGACTGCATCGGGCGGTTCCTTTTGCAGCCTGTATAGGAATTCCTTCAGTTCCCGGGCTCGGGGCGTAATTGCCAATCCTCCCTTCCCGGTATTGCACAGGGCGGAAGGAAGGGATCTGCCCACCCGTTGGACGGTTGAAAGCACCTGGTCCAGGGGGATCACCGGATCAAAACCCGAGAGGACCATGGTGGAAGCAGCCAGGGCATTCATTCCACCGGTGACATTCTTGCCCAGGCAGGGGACCTCCACCCGGTCGGCCACAGGATCACAGACCAGGCCGATCATATTCTGAAGGGCCATGGAAGCTGCTCCCAGGGCCTGATTGAAATCTCCCCCGGAGAGTTCCACCAGGGCAGCGGCGGCCATACATGATGCGGCTCCTGTCTCCACCTGGCACCCGTGTTCCTCCGCCGAAAAACCAGGTCCCAAAGCAAAGAATACCCCGATCAGTCCGCCTGCAAAATAGGCCATGACCTTACGCTCTTCCGGCAGTTCATTGGAATCACAGAATGCCTTTACCGCTCCGCCGAATACGCCGCAGGCACCGGCAGTGGGGACGGCAACGATGACCTCCATGGCACTTTTTGCTTCCATGAGGGCCGTCGTGTAAGAGATGATTTTGTTCACTAAGGTGCCTGTAAATATAGCACCGGCACGGGCCGCCTCATCCACAAGATGGGATTGCCGGTGCAGGATACGGTTCCTGAATTCTGTTCCTTCCAGTCCTTTGGCGATCCCGGATTCAATGATCCGGATGATCTCTTTCATTTTCCCGATAAGCTCTTCTTTAGGCATTCCGCTCCTTCCGGATTCATACATAAGGCCCAGGCGTCCCAGGCTGTACTGGTCCGACCGACTAAATTTCAGCATGGAATCCAGACTGCTGAACGGGACCCCTTTCCCTTTGCCTGAAAGAACCGGCAATACTGGATCCACCAGCATTACTTCCTGTACTCCGCTTCGGCCTGCAAGCCGGGACCTGAGATCCCCCGGAAAGGGACTGGAAGACTTCAGCTGGATAAGGTCCGCTTCAACGACGGGTGTTATACTCTTCCCGCCCTGGTCACCATGAAACTCTCGGATCGAAGTCAGGATGCCCGAATGATACTCTTCACCGGCAAGGATGAACAGGTAATAACTGTCTCCCTTGATCTTGACGGGATATCCGTTGTATTTGCGGATTTCGAACATCCCGCCCCCGGTGGATACCGCGACCACTTCAATCTTCCTTCCTGATCTTCCTCTCAGGGTGAGTCTTACCGTATTGGTATGGTCAGTCTCGAAATCGCTGATCCGGTATTCGATGTCAATGTTCTGTGTCCGGACGATTTGCTCATGCCGGATAATCCGTTCATCGGTGAGTTCGATCCCCAGTAATCCCCCGTCCATGCCCATGGCAGTTCCCTGTTCCCGGAAATTGGACGCCCAGGTCCCTCTTCTGTCCATTTCAATCAGGGCACTTTCCAGCGTATCATTAAGTAACTGTGTGCCTGTCCGCGCAATTCTCCAGGATGCCGCTGTGTGGGAACTGGAGGGTCCCCGCATCACCGGCCCCATGACATCATTCAGAATGCTCAGTAATCCTTCTTTACTCATGTTATTCTGAGGCTAGTGTAACCTTTCGGCGCGCGGGCCATTCAAGCTCCAGTTTCATGATAAGTTCCTCCAGGACCTCCTTATATCGCGGATCACCGGCCACGTTAATATTCTCCTGGGGATCGGTTTGCAGGTCATATAGTTCGTAGTCTACCACATCGGGGGACATGCTGCCCGCCGGATCCCATGCATGCCACTCCACCAGGTGATAGTTATCCGTTACCATGGAATAACCCATGTACCTGTTCCCGTCGGGAGATACCCTGGGCCTCCGGTGAAACTGGCTGAATGCAGCTTTGTTCCATGGCCGGTCCGGGTGCTCGATGACAGGCAGTATACTCG
>CAYRLP010000089.1:0-8428 GCA_964424935.1 uncultured Bacteroides sp. | reverse complement strand
TTCCACGAATCTTTCGCGTCGACCAGGAAATACTTCATGTGGGAACCGGCGCCGAAATAGGTCTGGATCCTCCAGCTTCCGAAGTCATGGTAAGTCCCCGCCAGCATCAGGATCCCCGCCGAGTAATAGTCCCTGTCCTGGGTCTCGGAGATATCCCAATCAGAACCTTCATCACTGTCATACACCAGCAGGGAGCGGTCCCGCAACCACCCGTAGTCAAGCTGGAACAGGGATTCCAGCTGGTACCACTTTTCATGGAACTGCATGCCGCCGCGCACAAAGACCCGTGAGTAGATATAGGGTTCGTGCAAATTATCCACATTCAGCCAGCCGGGCTCAATGGTGGTGATTTCGTCCCTGGCAAAGCGGACCCGCGGAGAGATGGTAAAATTCCAGTTCTGGTTCATGTACCGGGAATAGGTGATGGAGACGGTCCGGTCCAGCCATACCAGGGGATTCACGGACAGGTTGTTCAGTTTGGGCACTCCCGGGAATTCCTCCTGGGCCTTCAGGGGAAGACCGGCGATCAGCCCTAAAAGTATAATTAACCATCTCCTATGCATATCTCAATCATCGATGGCCTGGAAGACCAGCTGGCGGAATTTCCATCCGGTTTCATCGGCGGGGATCTCCTGGGTCTGTTTCATCAGGATCCCGATCACCTGCTCCCTGGGGTCGGCAAAGTACTGGGTATTGAAGTAGCCCCCCCAGTTAAAGGTCCCTGCACTGCCCTGTCCTCCCCACATGGCTCCACGCTCATTAAGGATTCCAAAGACAAGTCCGTAACCGGAATCGGATGCTCCCAGCATGGCTCCGACCTGGTCGGTCAGAATGGTCTCCACGGTGGTCCTGCTGAGCAGGCGGACCCCGTCCAGTTCCCCTTTGTTCAGGTACATCTGAAGGAACCGTGCATAATCCATGGCCGTGCTGGAGAGTCCCCCGCCGCCGGAGAAGAACCGCTTGGCCCCCTTTATGGGATAATCCGGATCATAATACCTGCTTGCAGGATACTTCACCCACTGGCCATCCCGGGTCGTCAGGACAGGTACCAGGCGATCCGCTTTCTCATCTGGCAGGTAAAAATAGGTATCCACCATACCCAGCGGGTCAAAGATCCGTTCCTGGAAAAACTGGTCCAGGGGGATTCCCGACAGGATCTCGATCAGGTACCCCAGCACATCCAGTCCTTCACCGTAGGTAAAATGTGCACCGGGTTCATGATGAAGGGGTAACCCGGCCAGTTTCCGGATGTTCTCACCGATGGCGACATCCTCGGTGGTGAAGGCATCAATGATCCCGGCTTTCTGGTAGATTTTCCTGAAATTGTTATCATCGATCATCCCGTAACCGATCCCGGATGTATGCGTCAGCAGGTGGCGGATGGTGATGGGATTTTCAGCCGGTATCCCCGTGAAGGAGGAATCCGCCTCGCTGAGTGTTTGAAAGACTACCGGGTGCGCGAACTCGGGTATGAATTTGGAGATGGGATCATCCAGGCTGAATTTCCCTTCTTCCCACAGCATCATGACGGCTGTGGAGGTGATGGCCTTGGTCTGGGAGGCGATCCGGAAAATATCATCAGGCATCAGGTTTCTTCCTGCCTCATGATCCGCCATCCCGAAGGCCTTGTAATAAACAGTTTTGCCATTTCTGGCAACCAGCGCCACGGCCCCCGGGATCTGGTCATCTGCAATGGCTTCATACAACATGGCGTCGATGCGCATCAGGCGTTCCTCCGACATCCCGGCCTCATCCGGGGCCGATTCGGTCAGTGTAGTATTGTCTTTCTGCAATCCTGTCTGAACACAGGAGCTGAAGGCAAATACAGCAATCAGGTAAAAAATGCGAGTTCTCATATGATTAATTTAATATTTTGTTTTCTGGATTGCAGGTTCCCATTAGATCAAGGGGTCCCTGCCTTTACCATGGGAGGATTTTTCCATTCCCCGTCCAGGGCCGCCTCTTCCGGGCCGTACAGCCTCAGAATGGCATAGAAGGGCCCGTCGGGGGCCGGCAGCCAGTTGGCTTCCAGTTCCGGACCCGGGGAATCCTTCTGGATGTAAAGAGTGAGCGATCCGTCGTCCCCGTATACAAAACCTTCGGCCATGTTCGAGTTCAGCAGGTAGCGATCCAGGGGATTATGGATGAACAGCTGTGTCCGGCCATCATACATGGTAAGGGATGAGAATGCACGAACCGGAGGGAACTCATTCTCCCGGAAGGTTACAGTGTACTTGTTTTCAGCTGCATTCAGGGGCTGCCCTTCGGCATCGGTCAGATAGGCCGGGTAAATGGCCTCGGCTCCCGAATTCCCGTACAATCCCAGGTGTGCCGCCACGGCCCGCAGCATATATAAGTCAGGGAGCTGGAAATTATCAGCAGCGCTTTTCTTCAGGAATTCCCTTGTCCCGAAAATTTTAGCACTGACCAGGGGGTCCATGGAGTAGGCTGAAATAAAATCTTCCATTTCGCTGAAACCTTCCTTGACCCCTTCCTCAATGGCTGCCTGTATCTCCGGATCGAACCGGTCCATATCAAAGCCTTCCTTTGTTCCGATCCCCAGGCGTGCAAAGCGCTTCCTCATGTCAATTTCTTCGGATACCGGTTCTGCCAGTCCAAGCATGAAGTCCAGGTATTTAAAGGAGGCAGCGGTGAACTGGTCCCCTTCGTGCCATACGGGAAATTCATCGGCAGGTCCGGGTGCGGGAACATCTTTGCCCAGGAAGCCACTGAGCGTCTGCACCCGGTACTCCCCCTGGATCCGTTTCACGTTCTCCAGATCGTTCTGATCCAGCATCTGGGTGCGTACTATGACAAAAAAAAGCCCGGTCTCACAGGATAGGACCCGGTCGATCCCTTCCGGGGTTTTCCCTTTCCAGCCGGGACCGGTAATCATATAGGTCCCTGCTCCGTTCCCTGTGGTCAGGGTCCCCAGGTAGGCGAAATTATGGGTATAGAGATCGATCAGCTGAAAATGGTAAAAGCGCTCCGGTTCCATTTCAGGCAGGGAAATGACAATGGGTTCCTGCCGGATGTCCAGCCAGAACATGCAGTAGGGGGTATCTGCATTGGGAGTCACAACCGCCTTGTCCTCGGGTGTGAAGAGGCGTGCCGTGCAGGAAAGCTCATTGAAGGGGCCCTTGTAATCCGGGGAGTCTTTGTTAATGGCATAGAGATACATGGATTTGTAATTTACCACCAACGGGAATCCGTAGATGTAGGCTTCCCTGGCTATCTCCCTGGCCTCATCGGCAGTCGGTTTGACTTCCTGCCTGCAGCCGCTCAGAAACGGGATCGTTAAGAGCAGCAAAAAGTAAATTCCTTGTGTTTTCATGGTTCGTCCTGGGTGATTCATTTTTATACCGGCGTTTTTTGATTATGTAAATTATAACATTTCGCTGAAAGAACCGCCGGGCTTAAGAACTTGTGCGGCAAAAAGGTTTTTTTCTGCGACGGGACGATAGTCCCAGGGAGGAGCGATGCACTCCAGGCACCAGTGTCCCCCTTTCAGCACGGCGTGGGGGGTCATCCTGAAACGGTGCCCCTGGCAGCATCTCCAGCGAAGGGTGGCATGCATGTGGCCGGCCCACGTTTCCGATATCAGCTGCCCGCCTCTGAAACGGGCCGCTGCCTGAAGATCCTCCAGCCCGGGCTCCCGTTTCATCTCGTCATACCCGTGATCCAGCCTGGTATATTCCTGCCTGTGATCCAGCGAGGGATCCCGGGAGGGTTCCGCAGGATCCCAGCCCGGGATGGAGCGGTAGGCTTCCATGGAACCGTAGAAGGCATTGATTTTCCCGGTGTCGTTGTGCCTGACCCAGTGCAGGGTTCCTCCCTCCTTCCGGGCAAGCCGCTTCAGCTGTCCCCGGGTAGCGGCCTCCACAAACAGGCGGTACGGCGGGATGTATTTGGCATACCAGGCGGTCATTTTCAGATACCAGGGCAGTTTTTTCCAGACTTCCCAGTAATAGTCCTCCATGCCCTGGCCACCTTCCCAGTGGTGCAGGTACCCGTTGAGCAGGTCCGCATCCTCTTGGAACTGCATATGGAAGTTCTTCAGGGCGAACCAGCTCCGCTCCATTACCTTCCTGTAGCGGATCCCCAGTATGCCGTAAATGGTATCCAGCAGTTCCAGGTAGGTGATACGGCAGCGGGGTCCCCCCGAGATATTGTAATAGTTCCCCCAGAAATCCGAATCCTGCGGGATGTCCAGACAACGCACCAGGAGCCGGCCGGAGTCCCGCGCCGTGATATTCTCCATAAAGGAGTTGACGGGCTGATGGAACATGATGGGATCCATCAGGGAGAACAGGTCCGGGATCATGATAAAGGTCTGTCTCAGCGAAACCCGGTGTCTGATTCGTGACTGCATGACGGCCAGTTCGCCCCGGATCTTGGAGATGGCATAGTGGTCATATACGCTTGGGAGGACGGGATCGCCGGTACGGCCCACATGTACCGGAGGAAGCCGGTTCCCGTATTCGGCGATGGTACCTATGTGGACCAGCCTTATATGCTCGGGATTTTCCCCCTCGATGGCCTCCACCAGGAAACGGGTTCCGCGGTCATTGACCAGTGCGGCCATTTCCGGCTGGCGGTCTGCCTCCGGCGAGATCAGGGCCATGGTGTGGAGGCACCAGTCAATGCCCCGGCAGGCCTCCACCACATCCTCACGGTTCAGTGCATCCCCCCAAACGATCTTCAGCCCCTCTCCTGCCCAGGTCCCCATCCTCGGTGCCTGGCCGGAGCCCAGGGAAATACCGGAACCTGTGCTTATGCCGGATCCCGCGGACGTGCCGGATCCCGCACCGGGAACCGGTTTGACACCCGCCTGGCGGATGTACTTCCGGAACAGCTTCCGGTTCTTCCGGGAAGGCCGAAGAAGGAGCACCAGATCGTAGCGGTCCCGTTTCTCCCAGAGCAGCCGGAAGGTCTCATATCCCATGGACCCGGATGCCCCGGTCAGAAGAACCACTTCTTTTTTTTGCATCATGGTATGTAGGTTCCGGACAAGCGCTTATTTGAGGCCCAGCTCCTTTCCCTGTTCCAGGAGACGCAGGGCCTCCTCGATCCGTTTTCGGACGGTCTCCGGCCTTTTGGCCATGTTGATCCAGATGTTGTACTGCCTCTGCATCGATGCGGTCATACCGAAGAAATGGTCCCTCGCCGCGGGATGGTCCTGGAACGCAGCAAGCAGGGCCCCGGGCAGGGAATCATCCACCTCGGGGGGCTTCACACCTTTTTCCCACATGCCGTTTTTTCGGGCCACCTCCACGGTTTTCATGCCCGGGGGCATCATCCGTCCTTCCAGGATCAGTTCCCCGATCCGTTTCTTGTTCTTTTCCGACCAGGTGCTGGTGGGTTTGCGGGGGGTGAACTTGCGCATATAGCTGGTCTCGTCTATCTTTTTCAGCAGGCTGTCCACCCATCCCATGCAAAGGGCCTCATCCAGCGCCTGCGGGTAGTCAAAGGGGACCGGTCCCGCCCCCTTCTTTCGGAAGACCAGCCAGACCCCATCCTCACGGTCGTGGTTCTTCCCAAGCCAGGAACGCCACTCCCCGATGCTGTTTACACGGAGCTCTTTCATTCCTCCTAAGGTACACATTTATGGAATACGGGATCCCCTGTCCGGATGCACTGACAGTTATCCCCTGCGTGACTGGTTATTCGTTACGGAGGGCGGAATAGATGGCTTCATTTCTGAGCGCGGAACGGGTCACCAGCTGGATCCAGAACCAGCCGTTGATCCCCAGCACCGCCAGCCAGATCAGGATGGAGGAGAAGGAGGTGCCCGTATTCGGGTTGACCAGGGAGGGAAGGGTGGCTACGATGGCCGTTACAAATCCGGTACCGATGCCCATGAGAAGAAGGAACAGGTATTCCCGGACCACCAGCCTGCGGATTTGCTTACGCCTGTATCCGACGGCCTTCAGCAGGGCGATTTCCCTGCTTCGCTCCATTACGCTTCTCCACAGGACGACCACCAGGCCGAAGGTTCCCACCAGCAGGCCCAGGGTCCCCAGCACCATGAATATGGAAAGGTAGGTATTGGTCACGGCCAGGAAATTGGCCAGACGGTCGGCGCTCAGCTCCATGTCCCATCCCAGGTCACGCATTCCCCTTCCAAGTTCGGAACGGATCAGGGCCGTATCGGAAACCGCTCCGTCCACCAGGAAGATATTCGTACCGCTGCTCTCCGGGAATTGTTCCAGGAAGCGTTTATCCGAGATCAGCACATTGCCCTGGAAGATCGACGGGGCCAGTCCCCCGATCAGCAGGAGACGCATCTGCTCCCCGTTGGAGTTGGTATAATGCAGGGTGTCTCCGAGACTGAGTCCCATGCCCCACTTGATGGCCGTTTCATCGGCAATGGCCGGGATCAGTCCGTCCGGAAGTTCTTCGTCCAGGGACTGCCAGGGATGGTCCGCATCCAGGTAGGGGGTGCGGGTGACAAAGGAAAACCTTCCATCCATTTGCTCCGGGTCCACCCCCAGTATCCGGGGACTCACAATCTTGTTCAGGTTCAGACAGCTGGCATCGTCCCCTTCTGCCTTACGCAGCTGCACGAAGGAATAGGAATCGCTCAGCCCGTATTCCGCTTTCACAGCGGGATCGTTGAGCTGTCTCAGAACGGGGGCGGTGGACTCGGCAAAAAAGAGGAATCCCCCTGTCCCGCTGGACAGATCCTCCGAATTGGCAAACAGGTCCTTCCGGTTGCTCCCGGTGGAGATGGTCAGGAAGGCCCCGATGGCAAAAAGGATCACAATGCTCATGCTGCGTGTCAGGTTCCTGCTTGCATTCTTCACACTCATCTGCCGAAGGTCGAATAATCCCTTTCGTTCCCTGGCGGGCCTCAGCAGGTACCAATAGAAAAAGAGCACGGCCGAGATCAGCAGCAGTCCCCCCGCACTGAAAAAGAGGGGGACATTCACCACCTCCATCCGGATGAGCTCCGAAGCGATCAGTCCGAGAGCCGCCAGAGCGGTACCCGAGAATAACCAGACCAGGAGCCTCAGATGCGATTTCCCCTTAAGGATCCCGGCTGTTGGCTTTTTCTTATGGGTGCGGATGGAGCGGTTCAGGTGACGGTTCAGGGGAAACCAGATGGCAAGAAAAGCGATCAGAAGGGTGGTCAGGAGTCCGGTTCCCAGGGTGGTGGCCTGTATATCCATGCGCATCATATCCGTGCGGACCATGCTGCTCCACACCCCGTTCATGGCGATGACCACCAGCTTGTTATAAAGCACGGACAGCAGGATCCCGGCCAGCGATCCTATCCCTGCGACCACCAGGCTCTCCCCCAGGACCACCCGCCGGATGGTCCTGATCGGGATCCCCATCACCACCAGGGTTTGCAGCTGCTCTTTCCTGCTTTCGATATTCAGCAGGAAAAGAAGGACGATCAGGATGACCCCTGCCAGCAGCAGGAAGAAGCTGAGTCCGCCGAATAGCTGGCTGAAATCCACCCCGTTCCCCGCGGCCTCAATTCCCTTGTCCCGGGTGGCCTCCAAGGTGAAACCGAGCTGAAACAGATCGATCTGCCCGTCCAGGTAGCTCTCCAGACCCTCCAGGGTCAGTCCCCCGCCAGCATCGGCAAGTTCCTGCCCCGGATCTTCACCCGTCGCTTCCAGGGGATAGCGGAAGGAAGTATAGGTCCCGAAACGGTTGGACCACAGCCTGACCCCTTCATCCACGGAGATGAATGCCTTTGGGGTTCCCCCGTACTCATCCCAGTAGTCTTCGTCCTTGTCCCTGATGGCATTCAGGTTTATGGGCACTCCGGTCTCCCAGTCCCGGCAGTTACCCGCATCGGACAGCCCGGGCAGATCGGGCATCAGGCTCCGATCGCCGAACCTTCCCTCCATGGATACGACGGAACGGATCACGAAGGTGGTGGTGGTATCAGTGAGTTCGCGCAGTGGACCCACAACAAAGTAGCTGAGTTGCAGGGTATCCCCCACCCCCGCCGACAGATCATCGGCCAGCCACCGGTTGATGATTATTTCCCCGGATCCCAGCATCTCCGCAGGCAGGGTGGAAACAAAGGAGTAGGGAGTGATCCTCCCGGCCCATTCAAAGCTGTTCACAAAGTAGGTCAGGATCCCCTCGCTCTCCCGGGAGGCCTCACGGAGCGGTCCGGTCAGCACATCATCTATAAACACCCGGTCACTGTTGACTTTCAGTTGTCGGGTCCCCTCCAGCCGGGCCATCCTCAGTCCTGCATCCGCCGTTGAAAATTCTTCCCGGACAGCCGTCCGGATTTCCTCCAGACCGGTCTGGTCCCCGGACCGGTACAGCATGACATTGGCCTTTCCGGAAAAATCCATCAGCTCCTCCAGCCGGTCCAGGGAAATAAATACATTGAAGGGGGCCGTCTGGGATACCTTTAGGTTAAAATGCCCCAGCTCCTCATCGGAGGCCACAGCCC
>CAYRLP010000088.1:0-8436 GCA_964424935.1 uncultured Bacteroides sp. | reverse complement strand
GCCTGAAAGGGATCAGCAACCTGATCAACAAGCGAAGCGGAATCATGGGGATCTCAGAAATTTCTTCCGATATGCGCGACCTGGAATTGGCCTATTACGAAGGAAACGAACGTGCCAACCTGGCACTGACCATGTATGCGTACCGTGTAAAAAAATTCATCGGAGCCTATACGGCCATCATGAACGGACTGGATCTGGTGATCTTTACCGGGGGGATCGGTGAAAACGATTTTAATATCCGGAGGATGATCCTACAGAACATGGAGTATCTGGGCATCGATTTTGATGAACCTGCTAACCATGGGGTCAAGAGCGAGGATAAAATCATCACCAAACCTGATTCCAAGGTAACTGCCATGGTGATCAAAACCAACGAAGAACTGATCATCGCCAGGGATACCTACAAAATCCTGGAGAAGTGCTTTTAAGCTCTTAAATGTGTTGAAGATCATAAGAGAAAGCCCGGTCTGCAACCGTGTATTTCTCTTTCTTTGTGTTGGATAAACATTACCCCTATGCTGACAAAACTTTCCCAGTTGCAAGAGTTGCTGGATAAAAGCCATAAACCCAAGAAACTGGTTCTGGCCGCTTCCGAAGATGCGCATTCCCTTAATGCGGTGGTTCACGCAGCAACCGATAAAATCATCCGTCCCATACTCGTGGGGGACCGGGATAAGACTTTCGGAATGGCGGAGATTCTGAATCTGGATATCGGCAAGTTCGAGTTTATCGATGCCGCCAGTCCCCTGGAGGCCGTGACGATTTCAGTGAAAATGGTTCACGACAAAAAGGCTGATGTCCTGATGAAAGGGAAAGTGGGGACTTCCGACATGCTAAGCTGTGTGCTGAACAAAGAATACGGTCTCCGAACCGGGAAGCTGTTGTCCCATTTTGCCTATTTTGAAGTGGAGACCTACCACAAACTTATTGCCGTCACAGATGTGGCCATGAACATCGCTCCCAATCTTTCGGAAAAGATCCAGATTCTGAACAACGCGGTGAGGGTGCTTAACAATCTGGGCATTCCGAAACCCAAGGTGGCGGTCCTGGGAGCTGTTGAAAAGGTAAATACGGAAATGGATGCGACCCTGGATGCAGCCCTGCTCTCCAAAATGAACCAGCGGGACCAGATCCTGAACTGTATCGTGGACGGTCCCCTGGCCTTCGACAATGCCGTGTCCGTAGAAAGTGCCAAGCACAAGGAGATCAAAAGCGAGGTGGCCGGAGACACCGATTTGCTGCTTATGCCGGATATTGAAGTGGGCAACGTTCTGTACAAGACCCTTGTGTTTTTCGCCAGAGCCAAGGTTGCCAGCATGATTGTGGGTGCATCGGCCCCCATTGTCCTGACCTCCAGATCCGATTCTGAGCAGGCAAAATTCGATTCCATTCTCCTGGCGGCGGTATCGGCTGAAAATGGCGGAAAACGCTGAAAAAAAGGCTAAAAAGAGGCTTAAAATGGATGCTAACTACATTCTTGTGATCAATCCGGGAGCCACATCCACAAAACTTGCGGTCTACCTGGAAAACAATTCGGTGTTCATGAAAACCATCCGACATGAGAACGGTGATCTGGATGCCTTCGAAACCACCGCCAGCCAGATGGATTTCAGGATGCAACTGGTCCTTACCGAAGTGGAATCAAACCACATTCCCTTCGACCAGGTGGGGGTGATCATAGCAAGGGGGGGATTGATCCATCCTATCGAGTCGGGTGTTTATGAAGTGAACCGTACCATGATCGAGGACCTGGAGAAAGGGGTTATGGGCGATCATGCCAGTAACCTGGGTGGATTGATCGCACACGCATTACTTGGCAAATTCCCGAATGCCGGGGCCTACATTGCCGATCCTGTGGTAGTGGATGAGATGCAGGATGTGGCCCGCATCAGCGGTCATCCCAAATTCGAACGAATTTCCATATTCCATGCGCTGAACCAGAAATCAGTAGCCCGGACCTACTCACATTCCAGGGGGATGGAGTACGAGGACCTGAACCTGGTTGTAGCCCATCTGGGAAGCGGGATCTCGGTTGGTGCCCATCAGAAGGGCCGCGTCATTGATGTGAACAATGCCCTGGACGGGGAAGGGCCCCTGGCACCGGAACGGTCAGGTACCCTGCCTGCAGGAGCACTGGCCAGGTATTGCCTGGAACAGGATGTAAGCTGGGCAGAGGTCCGGAAAATGCTCACGGGTGAAGGGGGACTATTTGCCTACGTAGGCCACAAGGATGCCCGAAGGATCGAAAAGGAAGCCCGGGAAGGGAATGCAAAGGCAAGGCTGCTTCAACGTGCCATGGCCTACCAGATCAGCAAAGAAATAGGTTCCATGGCCACCGTACTCAGCGGGGAGGTGGATGCCATACTGATCACGGGTGGGATGGCTCACAATCCCGACCTGACCGGACAGATAAAGAAACGGGTCGAATTCATTGCGCCGGTTCTGATCTTCCCGGGTGAGGATGAAATGAGGGCGCTGGCCCAGAACGGATCCATGTTGCTGCACGGAAAGATCAAAGCACGGAAATATGTTGTAAATTAGCACCCGGATGAAGAAAACCCTGCTGTTTGTGCTTTTGGCTGCCCTGGTGCTGCCGGGAATGGCTCAGGAGGAGATCCCCGATAGGAAAGGCAAATTCTTTCTGGTTCCCGAGTTGTGGCTCTCCTTCGGAACCAGCACCTATATCGAAGTTGCCCCCATGGTGGGGTACCATGTGTTCGATCGTCTGGCAGTGGGACTTGGCCCCCACTACATCTACCAGTCGCAGAAGGCCACCCCTTACTTTGATGCGTATCATACGCACTCTTACGGACTGAAAGGATTTGCACGTTTCTCCCTGATTACCCATGCGGAGGAGTGGCTGCCCATCCGATTGTTCAGTGAACTTTTCGTGCATGCCGAGTATGAGGGTCTGAGCCTGGAAAGAGCCTACTACGTCCCCCCCTTTAACGAGGAAGGGCGATATCTTTACCGGAGCCTGTTATTAGGGGGCGGACTTGCCCAGCGGATCGGGATCTATAGTTCGATCTCCTTTACCATCCTGTGGGATATCAATGAATCAACCATTTCACCTTATTCTAACCCTATATTCAGGGTTGGATTCAATACCTACTTCTGATGGAACACCTGGGTTCGAATGGACTGGTTATCATCGGCTCCCTGATCGTTATCATTTCTTACCTGTTTAACCTGGTTGCCAAACGTTACAGCATTCCCAGTGTACTTCTGCTGATTGTTCTCGGCGTCATCCTGAAGGGACTGGTCTCGGCCACCGGCATGCAGGCACCCGATCTGACCCCCATCCTGGAGGTGCTGGGAACCATCGGTCTGATCATGATTGTCCTGGAAGCTTCGCTGGACCTGGAACTGGAACGGGAGAAACGGCAGCTGATTTCCAGGGCCTTTTTTACGGCCCTGGTTACGCTCCTTTTATCCGCAGTCCTCATCGGTCTGGTGATGATGGTCTATCTGAAGGTGAACATGACCACCGGTTTGCTCTACGCCGTGCCGCTCTCCATCATGAGCTCGGCCATCATCATCCCCAGCGTAGCTTCTCTTTCCAGCGAGAAACGCGAATTCATGGTATATGAGAGCACTTTCTCGGATATCCTGGGGATCATGTTGTTCTACTTTCTGATCAGCAGCCTGAAGGCAGAAAGTGTCGGAGAGATGGGGCTGGATATCCTATTGAGTCTGGCCCTGACCGTTCTGGTATCCCTGGCAGCTGGCTATCTGCTGATCTTCCTGTTCCAGAAAATCCGGACCGAATTAAAGCTTTTCCTACTGATTGCCGTACTGATCCTCCTCTATGCCATCAGCAAGATGTTCCACCTGTCCAGCCTTCTGATCATCCTGGTATTCGGCCTGATGCTTTCCAACCGGAACATTTTCTTTCCCGGAAAGATGCGAATCTTCCTGGATGACAAGCAAATGACCGGTATTTTCAACAACTTTAAAATGATCACCCTGGAATCCTCCTTCGTGGTACGGACTTTTTTCTTTGTGATCTTTGGATTCGTTATCCTCCTGGCCAGCCTGGCCAATCTTGAGGTCTGGCTGATAAGCATACTGGTGCTGGCCATCCTTTACGGGCTACGCTACGCATGGTTCCGGCTGGTGATCCGAAAAGAGATTTTCCCCGATATCTGGATGGCCCCCCGTGGATTGATCACCATCCTGCTTTTTTACTCCATTCCGGAAACCCTGGCCGCAGAAAACTTTAACGAAGGCATTCTGCTTCTGGTGATCCTTGCCTCCAGCATCGCCATGGCTGTCGCCATGATAAAGCACCGGAACCGGTCCCGGGAGGCCGTGGAGCTTGAGATTACGGACTCAATGATCAGTCAGCCCTCCACGGGTCTTCAGGAGCCGGAGGAGGACAGGAATGTTAATTAATTGCAAAATATTCACGCGGGTTCTGTTTTCCCTTTAAATAAAGCGAAATAATTGCTTTCTTTGCCCCTTGAAAAAATTGTGCTCATGATTGCTGAAAAGAATAATGTGGTATCCATTGTGTATGAACTCCGTACAGGCTCAAAAGAGGGCGAAGTAGTGGAGGCGCTGACTCCTAATAATCCTCTGACCTTCCTGTTCGGTACGGGTGGCCTGCTCCCTAAATTTGAAGAGCAGCTCAACGGGCTGACCGCGGGAGATAATTTTGAGTTCCTGCTTCACAGTGAAGATGCTTACGGACCTGTGGTGGAGAGTGCCATAGTACATGTTCCCCTGTCGGTCTTTGAGGTCGACGGCCAGGTCGATGAGAACCTTATAAAGATCGGGACCATGGTTCCTATGATGGATGCCGAGGGACGGCGGCTGAACGGAAAAGTGATGTCCGTGGAAGGGGACGCCGTGAAAATGGATTTCAACCATCCCATGGCCGGAAACGATCTCTATTTCAAAGGAGAGATAACCGATGTGCGCAGTGCCACCGATGAAGAGCTGTCGCACGGCCATGTGCATGCCTCCCATGGTTGCGGATGTGGTGGAAATGGCCAGGGTTCCTGTGAGGACGATGATTGTGATTGTGAGGACAAAGATTCCTGCGGAACGGAAGATGGTTGCGGTTGCGGCTGTTAATCCGCTGGAACTTCCTTCTATTGTAATCCGCCGGATTCCCAGCCCGGATCAAATGTATCCGCATCTTTCCAGGCCGGAAAACTTCGCCTGAATTCACGCACCCGGTCCAGTTCCAGTATACCTGTAAGCAATCCGGGCTTGTCATCCAATCTCTGTACTTCATTCCCCCTGGGATCTATCAGGCACGTTCCCCCGATGGAAGGGACTCCCGTTCCGTCGGTACCCACCCGGTTGGTGCCCAGCAAGTAACTCTGGTTCTCCATGGCCCGGGCCCTGGTGAGAACCTCCCACACCGCCTGCCTGGAAGCGGGCCAGTTAGCCACATAAAGCAGGACATCGTAATCCCCCCTGTTTCTGCTGAAAACAGGGAACCGCAGATCGTAGCAAATCTGCGGAAGGATACGGAATTCCCTCAGCGTGAATAATTTCCGCTGATTTCCCGGTTCAAAGTTCTCCCGTTCCCCTCCGGGACGGAACAGGTGTCTTTTGTCATAGAAACCTTCGATCCCCTGCGGAGAAACCCAGTACAGGCGATTGTAAACGGGACCCTTCCCCGCTCTGCAGATCAGGCTGCCTGTGATATAGCATTGTCTATTTCTGGCAAATTTCATCATCCACCGCACGGCCTTTCCGTTTTCATCCTCTGCAAGTTTCTCCGACTGCATGGTGAATCCTGTGGAAAAAGTCTCCGGCAGCACCACCAGGTCCGTATCCGCTTCGGCCTGCTCCAGCATCTCCTCCAGCAGCTGCAGGTTGGCCTCTATATCCTCCCAAACCAGCGCCGGCTGCACCTGACAGACCTTCAGCTTTTTATTCATTTTACCTAAATTTACTCCACGGATAAATGTAACCTATTTTTTACTACTTTTATAGCTTGTTGAAGCGTAGAAAATTAACAGAAACTTAATATTTGGATCTTATCTAAACCCCTATTTTTGCTCCATCACTCCAATCCCCATATATGGAAGCCTATTTCATCCTGATCGTTGCTGTTCTTTTTCTACTGGCCATCTCTGATCTGATTGTAGGAGTCAGCAATGATGCGGTTAATTTCCTCAATTCAGCCATTGGCTCAAAAGCCGCCCCCTTTAAAATAATCCTTGCCATTGCGGCTGCGGGTGTCCTGGTGGGCGCCGTATTCTCAAACGGTATGATGGAAGTGGCCCGGAAAGGCATTTTTAATCCGCAGTTCTTCTCCTTCCAGGAGATTATGATCATTTTCCTGGCCGTAATGATGACGGATATCCTGTTGCTGGATTTCTTCAATACCATCGGTCTGCCTACCTCCACCACCGTATCCATAGTTTTTGAGATCCTGGGATCGGCCGTGGCGGTCGCTATTTATATTGTGGCCCGCGGGGCGAATGTCGGACATAATGTGGGCGACTTCATCAACGTGGAAAGATCCGTATTGATCATTGCGGGAATTTTCCTCTCGGTGGTCATCGCCTTTACCGTCGGGACCATTGTCCAGTGGATCGTGCGTCTGGCCTTTTCCTTCAACCGTAAAAGAACACATAAGTACTGGACAGGGGTTTGGGGAGGATTTGCCATAACCGCCATTCTATTCTTCCTTCTGATCAAAGGGGCGAAGGGATCCACCCTGGTCTCGGAAGAGATGCTGGTTACCATCCATGAACACACTGCCAGGATCTTGTTGATCAGCTTCGTTGGATTCACCATGCTGTTCCAGTTGCTGACCATGTTTACCAGGATCAATGTGATGAAAATTACCGTCCTGGTGGGAACCTTTGCCCTGGCCATGGCATTTGCCGGAAACGATCTGGTCAATTTCATCGGAGTGCCCCTGGCCGGTTTCGAATCCTTTAAATCCTTTATGAGCTCGGGTGGCGGGGATCCTTCCGGATTCATGATGACTGCATTGCAGGCACCGGTAATTACGCCTATATTTTTTCTGATCGGCGCAGGAATGATCATGGTGCTGACGCTCCGCTTCTCCAGAAAGGCCAGGTCCGTAACTGCCACCACCATTGACCTGAGCCGTCAGGGGGAAGGGTTCGAGCGCTTTTCCTCCACCTCCCTGGCCAGGTTCCTGGTCAGGCGCGCTGTGGAAATAAGCAACGGCATTTCCCGCGTTACGCCCAATAAAGTCGCGGGGTTTGTCCAGGACCGGTTTGACTTTGAGACCCACCAGACTGAAAAGGAGAGAAAGGTCGCTTTTGACTCCGTCCGTGCTTCTGTCAACCTGGTGGTGGCCAGCATCCTTATTGCCTTCGGGACTTCCCTGAAACTCCCGCTTTCTACCACTTATGTGACCTTTATGGTGGCCATGGGCACCTCTCTGGCCGATGGTGCCTGGGGCCGGGAAAGCGCGGTATACCGGATCACCGGCGTGCTGACCGTGATCGGGGGTTGGTTTTTTACCGCTTTCATTGCCTTCCTTGCATCCTTCCTGATCGCTACACTTATTTTCTTCGGGAAACTGCCTGTCATTCTTGTCCTGATCGGGTTGTCCATATTCATCCTGATCCGAACCCACGCCCTGCATAAACAAAAAACCGAGAAAAAGGAGATTCCCCTGGACAGCAAACTGGTTTCCGCTTCCTATGAGGTCATGAAAACCTGTGATGACGAGGTAAAGAGTTCCTTAGTCAAAGTCTCAAAGATCCTGTACCTGACATATACCAACCTCCTGAAAGAGAAACACAAGGAGTTGAAAAAAATGAAAAAGGAGGCGAAACACCTGAAAAAAGAGATTACCGGGATCAGGGAGGATATTCCCGATAAGCTGCGGAAATTTGAAGAAACGGAACTGGAAAGCGGCCACCACTATGTACAGGTTGTGGACTACCTGAAGGAAATGAGCAATTCCCTGCAGTATATTGTCCTGCCGGCATTTACCCACCTGGACAACAACCATCCGCAGGATAAGGAACAGCTCGATTCATTCAAAACTTTCAATGACAAAGCGAGTGATTTTTTTAATTTCCTGATCGATATTCTGAAAAACAGGAACTTTGAAAGCATTGATGAACTGGTGAAGCGCCGCGATGAAATGATTGAAATGGCCAACAGCCTCCTTTTGCACCGGATCAAAATCCTGAAGAAAACCCAGAAAGGGGTTAAAATAAGCATTACATACATGGAGATGCTTTCTGAGACCAAAAACCTGTTCCTCAGTGCGGTTCAATTGGTTAAGGCCCATTCCCTCCTGCATCAATCCATGAAGAAGAACGGAGTCCGGGTCGAGGCCATGGACCTTATGCAATGAAAAGGCCGGGATTCACTTTGGGTTGGCCCGGTGTTCCTTCCGGACCAGGTCAAATACGGTTTTCACCGGTGAAAAGGTCTCCACGGGTACCTCCGCGAAGAGGGTCAGCCAGCCTGCCATGGAAC
>CAYRLP010000087.1:0-8453 GCA_964424935.1 uncultured Bacteroides sp. | reverse complement strand
ATCCAGGGCTCCTACATTTCCGGAGTCCTTATACTTTTCTCTCCCAACACCTGATAGATCTGAAAATCCGATGGGTCCCAGCCGGTGGTTGATGGAGACAAATACGATATCTCCCTTCCGTGCCAGGTTTTCTCCCTTGTAGCCGTCCTGCTCAATGCCGTTACCATTGGTGTATCCGCCACCGTGATACCAGACCATTACGGGTCGTTTTTTTCCATCCCCCACAGCCTGGGTCCATACATTCAGCTTCAGGCAATCCTCGCTGACATCGTCGTAGTTCCAGTGATCGGCCCAGGAAGAATAAGCATTGGCATACCGGTTATCCATAATTTGTGGTGCCGAGTTCCCCCACCAGACCGCAGGGTAGATATCGTCCCAGGGTTCCGGTTTCTGCGGTGGCATGAAGCGGTTCTTTCCCCCGGTATCGGCCCCGTAGGGGATGCCACGGAACTGGTAGATCCCGCGAAGGATAAATCCTTTCACTTTACCATAAACAGTTTCCGCAATGGCAATATCATCCCCGATGAAAAGTACCTGCCCGTCGTCTGCCGCTGCGGCTGTTCCCTGTGTCGCACAACCTGCCAGAGGGAGAGTAGATGCAACACCTAGTCCGGCCGTTCCGGCTCCCAGGGTCTGAAAAAAGGTTCTTCTGTTAGTTTTCATGATGTAATGATTTTGTGGAGTGTTATCTGAGTTTGATTTTAAGGATGGTCAGTGAGTAGGTATCCAGGGTAAGTTTCAGGGTTTTCCGGCTGACTTCCAGGGGCTCTTCCCTGGGTGCTATGTGTTCCGGATCTTCGAGGGAGTTCATGGCGGTCAGGTCCGTATTCTGCAGCACGATTTTCCGTGTCTCGGAACCAGGTTTTTTCCTGGTATTGATCTTCAGTTCAAGCGGTACGGGCTCAGCATTGTTGCTGACGAGCTTCACAATCAGTTCATCTGAGTCTGCAACCCAGACCGCTGAGGCATAGATTCCGTCCGCTCCCGAAACGGCTTCTCCATCCCGGTGAACAGGCAGCACGTCGGTCCCCCGGTTATTAGAAAACAGTTTCTGCACATAGTAGTTTGGAGTTCCGTAGGAATTCAGATTATCGAACCAGATCAGGTCCGGGGTCCATTGCCAGGCATCGGTATGTGCCAGCAGGGGGGCATAGGAAGCCATGTAAACCACATCCGCATTGCGTTCAAGGCCGGTCATAAAAGCCGCTTCTGCCAGTGCCGTTTCCCAGACATTCTCATTCTCCGGGCTTGCCATGCGCACATTGGCCGCGGCGTATTCCCCTGCAAAGATCTTATAGGTGTTCCGGTCGTAGTCGTCATACCGGGTCACGTTGCTGAAGAACCAGTCCGGAGAATTGTAGTAGTGTTCATCCACCAGGGCCGGACTGAAATCCTTCAGTGCGTTCCGGTTGTAGTCAAACAGGGGACCGGAGGCCATGGGTCCCGTGCTGGAGATGAGCTCTATTTCAGGATACCATTTATCTAAAAGCTGTTCAAACAGGGCATACCGTTCAAAATATTGTGCACCCCACTGCTCGTTGCCAATGCCCAGGTATTTCATCTGAAAGGGCTCCGGGTGTCCCATCTCAGCCCGAACGCGTCCCCACTTAGAATCCACCGGGCCGTTTGCGAATTCGATCAGATCCAGGGCGTCCTGGAGGTAGGGTTCCATATCTTCCATGGCTACCACTTCACCCGTGTTGAACTGACAGGCCATGCCACAGTTCAATATGGGAAGCGGTTCGGCACCCAGGTCCTCCGCCAGCAGGAAATACTCATAAAATCCCAGGCCAAAGGTCTGGAAGTAGTCCGGGGTGGCCCTGGAGTTTTCGTCATTCCATCTGTTTATTAGAAGCCTGCGGTCTCCTATGTTGCCGATGGTATTTTTCCACTGGTACCTTTTGGACAGGTCCCTTCCTTCCACAATACACCCTCCCGGAAATCTCAGGAACCCCGGTTCCAGGTCGGCCAGTTTCTGCACCAGGTCGGCCCTGAGCCCGTTGGGCCTTTCCTTCCATGTGTGGGCCGGGAACAGGGAAACCATATCGATATCAACAAGGCCCTCTCCTGTAAAACAGAGCTTTAATCCTCCCTTGGCCACCGTCCTGTTTGCCATTAGCACGGACTCATAGCTTTGCCAGTCTTCACCTTCCAACTGAATCAGGGTGTTCCCCAGTTCAATGCCCTCTTCATCAACGAGGCTAACCCTCACGGAAATATTTCCGCTGACAACCGAGGATAACAGGGAAACCCGGTAGGGATCGTCCTTCCGGAGTCCCATGCCCCGGAATCCCGTGTTGACCATACAGACACTTTCATTCACACGGATCCGGGCAATCCGGGGATTTTGTTCATTCTCTTGTCGCCTGTTGATAATCTGCACAGGCGACGAAAAAAAGGAGGCTCCTTCAACGGTCCAGCCCTCCAGCGGAGCCGGAAACTCAAAAGAGCGGTTCTTTACCAGTTCAGCATACAAACCCCCGTCAGCTGCGAAATTTATATCTTCAAAAAAAGGCCCCACATGGTTGGCTGAATCTCATAGAGGGGCATATCCGCATCCACAGTCAGTTTAACTTCTGGCTGCCCGTAACTTTGTAAATGGATGAGGGTAATACCTAGGAGCAACAGGTATAATTTCATGGACAGGTGTTTGGGTAATTAGTGGCTTATCAATTTATGAAAAGTTACTGTTTCTTGAAAATAAATCGTGATGTATCCGCTCTGTTTCCAAAGATCACGCACTAAATCCATAGCCTCTTTGATTTCTGTCTTCCATTTTTACCCCCTTCAGGATTGCCAAAAAGTTTAACAATCTCTCCAAAAAATGCATTGACTTGTAATTTCTGAGTGTTTATCTTGGTTCAAATTGTCTAAAATTGTATCCGATCTACATTTCTAATCTTAAAATCATGACAAGGACTGGTATCAGATATTACGGAATGCTACGTGCTTCCTTTCTGCTGATTATGATTCTAATGTTGTTCAGTTGCTCTGACAATAAACTGAAAATCACCAATCTAACGGTTGAATACACACAGACACCTCTAGGGATCGATGTGACCCAACCCCGGTTCGGATGGCAGATGCAGGCTCCAGGGGACGCAAGAGGTTATCAACAGACAGCCTACCGGATCGAGGTAAAGGATCCTTCCGGGAAGGTGGTCTGGGACACGGAAAAGATCAGTGACGGCAATGCACTCGCCATCCCCTATGAGGGAGCAGCGCTTCAGTCTTCTACCCGGTATCAGTGGAACGTGACTGTCTGGGATCAGAACCAGGAGGAACATATGGCCGGCAGCTGGTTCGAGACCGGTTTGATGGATCCGGGGCTTTCTGCCTGGAGCGGGGCACAATGGATCGGCGGTGGAGACGGGGACCTGGTGTTCTTTTCCCACTACCAGCTTATTTTCAGGTTGCGATACGGGTTGACCCTTCCTGAAGGAAGTACCAAAGCGGCTTTTGTGTACGGTGCCAACGATCTGAGATTGATGGACCGCTACAAGAATATCTACCAGGTGGAGAATGGGCCGGATGAGAGCTATATCAAACTGGAACTGGATATTTCCGGGGTGGACGGTTCGGCCGATGGCCTTGCCATGCTGAATGTCTACCGGGCGGGTTATACCCCGCAGGATAACCCTGATACGCCCATACAAAGTTTCAGGATCAAGCCCGCAGTGATCAACAGCGGCAATATAAATGAAGCACACCGGATCAACATCCAGAGTGCCTTTGGCCGGATTACCATCACCCTGGACGATGAGCCTCAATTCTTCGTTCAGGAGGAAAGGGATGAAAATGAAGATTTTATGCGCAGGTTCCGGAGGGGGCCTGCAGGGGCTTCGGTCAACCTGAATCCGGTGGGTTCCGGCGGAAATTATATTCCCTTCGGGATGGTGTGTGATATGGGATTTGCCGTGGAACCCGGACAGAAAGCTGAATTTACGGATCTGGAGATCTATAACGACCGCATGCCTAATAATACCTTGTTCTCAGAAGACTTAAACGGCACTTACAGCGGGATTTATACGGGAAGAATCCCCGTGCAGAATGGGGCTTACGTGCTGGACGGCGGAACCGGAGGGTTGTTTGTGACTGCCAACCCAAGCCGCAACTCCACCCCCATGCTTAGGACCGAATTCACAGCTGATAAAGGTATCGAGTCCGCCAGGCTGTATGTGACTGCCAGAGGGATCTACGAGGTCTATTTGAACGGGGAAAAGGTAGGGGGTGACCATTACAATCCGGGACAGACCCAGTACAATAAATCGCACATGTACCAGACCTATGATGTGACCGGGATGATCCGCCGGGGGGATAACGCCCTGGGTGCCATGATGGCGGAAGGATGGTGGAGCGGACTGCTGAGTTTCGGTTCCATCTGGAACCATTTCGGGGACCGGCAGTCCCTGCTGGTCAATCTCGTGATTACCTATGCGGATGGTTCCGTTGAAACCGTTACCACCAATGACGGGGATTGGAAGTTCTTCAACGGGGGCCCCATTATTTACAGCAGCCTGGACCTGGGGGAGATCTATGATGCTACCAGGGAAGCTGCGGTCGATGGTTGGACCGAGGCAGGTTTTGATGATTCCGGATGGAAACAGGCGAGCGTTGTAACGCTGGAAGGTACCACCTTTTCCGAGGAAGAGCAGGAGTTCAACGGGACGGTCACTTCATTTGACTATGACGACATGAAACTCACCGGTCAGATCGGTAACAGTGCCGGCCTTTATACCAGCTTAACTGCCAGAAGCGTGGAAGAGGTACGCGATGGGGTGTATGTCTACGACATGGGCCAGAACTTTGTGGGGGTTCCCCGGATTACCCTGGATAACGGACACGCCGGCGATACCATGATCCTCCGGGTGGCTGAGATCCTCTATCCCGACCTGGAAGAATCGGGTGATAATGTGGGCATGATCATGACCGAGAATTACCGGGCCGCCCTCTGCCAGGACCTCTACATTATGAAGGACGGGCCCCAGGTATTTCAGCCAAGGTTTACCTCCCGGGGATACCAGTACATTGAGATCACCGGGATTGATGCCCCGCTTCCCATCGAAAACGTGGAAGGGATGGCCATCAGTTCGGTCCTGGAACTTACTGCAGATTACACAACCTCCAATGAGAAGGTGAACCGCTTGTGGTCGAACCTGGTATGGTCCAATATTGACAACTTCCTGACCCTTCCTACGGATTGTCCCCAGCGGAACGAAAGGATGGGCTGGTCCGGCGATATTTCCGTATTCTCCCGAACGGCCACCTATGTCTCCAATTCAGACCAGTTCCTGAGAAGGCACATGTTTGCCATGCGGGATGTTCAGAGATCCAGTGGCAAGTTCACCGACGTGGCTCCCATTGGGGGCGGTTTCGGAGGTGTGCTTTGGGGAAGCGCCGGGATCACCGTCCCCTGGGAAGCCTACCAGCAGTTCAATGATGTGGGCCTGCTTGAAGAACACTACGATGCCATGGTAGCCTACATAGACTACCTGGACGGCACCCTGGATGAAGAAACCGGGATCACCAGCGACGGGCAGCTGGGCGACTGGCTGGGACCTCAGAATAACCAGCTGGGCACTCCCTTTCTGACCACGGCCTATCACGTATTTGACCTGTGGATCATGAAGCAGGTGGCCGAAGTGCTGGGTAAAACGGAAGATGCAGCCCGGTTCGATGAAATGTACCGGGAACGCAGGGATTTCTTTAACTCCACGTTCGTCAACGACGAAGGAAAGACCATGGCCCTGATCACCGGCCGGGGCTTTGGTCCGGGTCCTGCCGGTCCCCCCGAGTTAAGGCTGGCGGATACCCAGACCTCCTATGCCGTGGGACTGGCCCTGGGCGCTTTTGATGAGGAGAGGATTTCCGGGATGGCCCGGAATCTGGTTGCAGCCGTAGAAAGACAGAACATAGATGACGGTGGGGTGCTTCGCCCTGAATATTCGCTGATGACAGGCTTCATAGGAACTGCCTGGATCAGTAAAGCCTTATCGGATAACGGATACAATGACCATGCCTACCGTCTGCTGCAGAATAACCAGTATCCCTCCTGGTTGTACCCCATTGAACAGGGGGCAACCACGATCTGGGAGCGGCTGAACGGATATACCGTTGAAAACGGGTTCGGGGGAAACAACAGCATGAACTCTTTTAATCACTATTCATTCGGAGCGGTGGGACAATGGATGATTGCCTATTCACTTGGTATCCAGAGGGACGAGCCCGGATTTCAGAAATTCATCCTTCAGCCCGTTCCCGATCCCACAGGGGAGATGACCTGGGCCGAAGGTCACTATAATTCCATGTATGGCAGCATATACAGCAAATGGGAGTTGAAAGACGGAAAACTCCGCTACACGGCTTCGGTTCCTGCCAACACCACTGCTACACTCTATTTACCTGCCTCATCGGCAGAAGGGATCACAGAGAACAAGCTTCCTGCCGGTAATTCGGAAGGAATCACATTTCTGCGATTCGATAATGGGAAAGCAGTTTATCAGTTGCAGTCGGGAAGTTATAATTTTGAATCGGACTGGAATCCAGGTCAATGATTCAACTGTTCCAGTGTGTTCAGGTAACCGTCCCTGGAGCCGTATAATATGATATAGATCCTGGACAGGTAGTATTCCAGGGTTTCAAGACTGGCATCATCGAAGTGGTCATACCGGACATTGCCGATAATTTCCGGATCTGAATAATAGGGAAACAATTCGGCATAGGTGTCTTCAACGATGGATTTGATCCGTTCAAGTGTGAGGATTTCAAGAACCTCCCGGAATCTGTCCAGGTAAACAGAGTAAAGATATGGGTCGGAGGCAATTTTGATATCCAGGAGATCTTCACTTGAGAACAGGAGCTTATCCCCGATCGCTTTGTCTCTTTGTTTGGTGCCCTCGTGCGGGGTAATCGCAAAAATATCATCATAGTCCCAGGGGATGATCCTGAATTTCCCGATCTCCTTATCCACATAAAAAAACACTTCATCCGCATAGTCCCCGTTATGCATCAGGAAATTGAATGCAAGCCATTTCATGTAAAAATCAGTGTCCATGTATTGCTGCAGGGCCGAATAAAGTTCTTCGCCTTCATATTCCTTCAGAATCCGGTAGATCTGTTTGTAATTCCTTAAATAGGCCCGGGCTTCCTCCCGCTCTGTTTTTCCGGCCGCTTTATATTTTTCGATCTTATGCTCGTACCCTCTTCGCAATACAAGGGGAGAATTCATTTCCTTTAATGCCCAGTCCTCCGGCCGTTCAACGATCATATAGATGCCCTCGCTCTGGCCGTTTATCCTCAACTCACAGTATGCATGGAACAAATGAAACAGGTCCAGCTCTTCCATCATGCTGAAAGCAATTCGGTTCCGGCAATAATATTTATCCATGGAAAGGTTGAGGAGATAGAACCGCTTGAGGGATTCCGTTCTCGCTCCATGCCGGAAGTCCGCCTTGGATTTGAGCTTGCAGTTCAGACTTTTCCGCCAGAACATCAGGGTCGATTTTCCCCTGGTACTCATTTTCGAAACTTTGATGGTATCTCCGTTGATTATAACACGCCTGGCATCTACGGGGGATTTCTCCCCGGTAGTATAATGAAGCAGCCTGTAATCCATCTCAGGGATGTTCAGAAGGATCACATTTTCAACATCCTTTCCGGCATCTTCAAAATTCAGATGTGTAAGATCCTCCTGGTTCTCCTCCTGGCCAAAGGAAGAGGTCCCGATCAAAAAGAGAAAAAGAAATACCAAGCTTACAGATTTCAAACCCAAACCCATTCAAGTCAGATTATAAGGAACAGTATGAAAGGTACCGATCCACTTAAACTACAAAATATTCATCTGATAGTCAATAAATCAGACCCCTATTTCATATTGGAACAGGGGGTATTGAGGACAAAGTAATTTTAATCCCACGCATCTCCAGACAGGTCCAGCTCCAGCAGTAATTTACGCGTGATGGACGAAGGGATCTGAAATTTGCTTTCCACCAGTTCCAGCAGTTCATGTCTGGTCTGGAGCTGATGGGATTCTGAATTAGTGACCGTGGATTCGGTGTACTGCATATTATGCAGGATGCAGAAGCGGCCGGAAATAAATTTAGTCAGCAGCAGGGCCCTGAAAAAGGTGGCATCCGGACGGAAGGATTCGGAGATCACCCTGGTGAAATCCCGGATATTTCTGCTTTCTGGCCGGACCATATACCCGTGCTTGTAAGACCCGTTTCTGAGCATTACCAACCGGGTACACCCCTTACTGTCCCGGGGCTTGAACAGGAATTCATCCCGCCCGTATCGAACGGCATAATCTGTTGTAAGATTCAAGGGAACTGGAAGGTTGAAAGGAGCCGCATACCCCACATCCACCAGGTAATCCTTCTGATCGAAGGTAACTATGATCACCATGTGGACTCCCGGATTTTTCATATCTGCAGCACACAGCTTCACCCTGTATC
>CAYRLP010000086.1:0-8472 GCA_964424935.1 uncultured Bacteroides sp. | reverse complement strand
ACCCTGATCGGGGGAGTGGTGGCCCTGGCACCACTAACCCTTATTATACTGCTTTTCAGATGGGTTATCAACCTGATCGGCAGGGGGCTGACCCCTTTAGTGAATACGATTCTACAGGATCCCAACCCCGATCCCTATCTTAAATTTGCTATCTATCTGCTTTCCTTTGCGGCAATCTTGTTCTTCTTTTTCCTGATCGGACTGATCATCCGTTCCAGGTGGTTTAAATTCCTGAATAGGGCGGAGGACAGGTATCTGCTGAAAATACCCGGATACAAGATTGCCAAGGAGACCGTGCAGCAGTTTTTCGGGAAGCACAAATCCTTTTTCAAGGAAGTGGTTCTGGTAGATATATTCAATTCCGGAGTGTTAATGACAGGATTCATCACCGATGATCAGGGAGAAGTGATTTCGGTCTTTGTGCCCACGGGTCCCAATCCAACCTCCGGAAATATTTATCATATGCCAAAAGATCGGGTATTTAAAATCTCAGCTACCGTGGAGGTTGGTATGAAAACCATTATAAGCTGCGGGGCCGGTTCCTCGGAAGTGTTTGCCACCCGGACAGAAATGTAGACTAGTTCTTTCTTACAACGTGCCTGAAAAACCTTCGCTGGTTGAACAGGATGATGGCCACAGCCACGGTAATGCTGGAATCAGCAATATTGAATACAGGTCTGAAAAAAATAAAACTGGATCCTCCCCGGAACCAGTCCGGGTAATTTCCCCTGAGGATGGGGAAGTAGAACATATCCACTACCTTCCCCTGCATCAGCGGAGCATATCCACCTCCTTCAGGGAACAGGACGGCGGTCTGAACGGGTGTGCTGCTACTGAAAATCACCCCGTATAAAACGGAATCTATGATGTTCCCCAGGGCTCCTGCCAGAACCAGGGAAAGAGAGATAATCAAACCGGTATGTGCCTTTAGCCGGATCAGGTGCCGCAGATAGAGGCAGATGGCAACCACGGCAAGCATCCGGAAGGAAGTTAGCAGAATCTTACCCAGGCTGCCGGGCAGGGCCATTCCGAAAGCCATTCCGTTGTTCTCCACGAAATGCAGAATGCCCCAATGTCCCAGGATGGGGATCTGCTGATACAGGGTCATATGTGTTTTGACCAGAATTTTCAGGGTCTGATCGGCCACAAGGATCAGCAGGACAATCAGTATGGATTTCCTGGCGTCGGACATGTATGGGTTTGAAGAATCGAAATAACTTATTGCTTTGATTTAGCTTCAATGCAGAGGGTGGCATGGGGAACCGCACGCAGACGTTCCTTGGAGATCAGTTTGCCTGTTTCCCTGCAGATCCCGTAGGTCTTGTTCTCGATTCTTACCAGGGCACCCTGAAGGTGCTGGATAAATTTTGCCTGGCGGGTTGCCAGCCTGCCCGCTTCCTCCTTGGAGAGGGTGGCGGCTCCTTCTTCCAGGACCTTGAAGGTTGGAGACGTATCCTGTGTATCGTTACTTTCGCTTTGGGTAATGGCCGATTTCAATAATTCATAATCTTCCTTGGCCTTCTCCAGCTTCTGCTGAATGAGCTCTTTGAACTCCTGCAGCTCCGCATCCGAATATCTGTTCTTCTCAGCCATAATCGTATCCAATTAAATTTGTCACGAATATACAATATTTTACTGATTCCAACTCTTGTTTTTACAACCTGCTCACACGGATATTTATATAAATATCCTCATCAATATCAATACGCTTGCAACCATTGTTTTCCAGGCGGTCCACCAGGGTCACTTTTTTTGCAAGTGTTTGTGAACCAATATATTTTCCGTGGGTTTCCACCGCACGGTTGATCAGCTCGTGGTTCTCGATCAGCACTTCTATCTTATCCGTTACATCAAAGCCGCTTTCCTTCCGGATGTTCTGGATCCGGTTGATCAGTTCACGGGCAACACCCTCCTGGCGAAGATCTTCCGTAATGTTGATATCCAGCGCTACGGTAATGGCTCCCTCGTTGGCCACAAGCCATCCGGGAATATCCTCCGAAATGATCTCCACATCGTCCAGGGTCAACTGCACACGTTCGCCCCCGATCTCAATTTCGCAGCCCTTTTCCTTTTCAAAAGCGGCAATCTCTTCCTGATCCATATCCACGATGATACGGGTCAGCTCTTTCATTAGTTTCCCGAATCTGGGTCCGAGCGTTTTAAAGTTTGGTTTAATACGTTTGACCAGGATCCCGGCCGTATCGGTAATGTACTCAATCTCCTTCACATTGACTTCGTTCAGGACCAGGGTTTTGACCGCTTCAACCTGATCCCGGAACCGTGGATCTGAAACAGGCAGGATCATTTTATTCAGGGGCTGGCGCACCTTGATATTCACCTTCCGGCGCAATCCCAGAATCATGGAAGATAGTTTCTGGGCCACATCCATCCTGCTTTCAAGGGCCTGATCAATAAAAGCTTCCTGAAAGTCCGGAAAATTGCTAAGATGCACCGATTCGGCCCGATGCCGTCCCGTGACCCCGTTCAGGTCGTTGAACAGTTTGTCC
This sequence comes from uncultured Bacteroides sp., assembly GCA_964424935.1. Taxonomy (GTDB): domain Bacteria; phylum Bacteroidota; class Bacteroidia; order Bacteroidales. The sequence continues at coordinate 5,965 of CAYRLP010000086.1, read as the reverse complement.
ATATAAAAGGGAGCAATCGGGGCAGCCAGCATGGAGATGGTTTCCAGACAGGTATACAGAGTCTGGTAAGCAGCCAGTTTGTCCGCATCAAAGGATCCGCCCCAGTATCTTTTCCGGTTCAGGCGCACATACCAGTTACTCAGGTTTTCGATGACGAAATCCTGGATCATCCTGGCAGCCCGGGTGGGTTCGTAATTTTCATATTCCGACTTAACATCCTTGATCAGGGTATTCAGCAAAGAGATGATCCAGCGGTCAATCTCAGGGCGCTCCTTAAGGGGAATCTCCTCCGCATCGTATCTGAAACCGTCTATGTTGGCGTACAGCGCAAAAAAGGAGTAGGTATTGTAAAGAGTTCCGAAAAATTTCCGGATGACCTCATCCACGCCTGTAACATCAAACTTCAGGTTGTCCCAGGGCTGGGCATTGGTGATCATATACCAGCGAAGCGGATCAGATCCGTATTTCTCAATGGTAAGAATGGGATCCACGGCATTACCCAGGCGCTTCGACATCTTATTCCCGTTTTTATCAAGCACCAATCCGTTGGAGATAATGTTCTTATAGGAAACACTGTCGAACAGCATGGTGGCAATGGCATGCAGGGTAAAGAACCACCCGCGGGTCTGGTCGACCCCCTCAGCAATAAAATCGGCCGGGAAAAGCTGGTCAAAATCCTCTTTGTGCTCAAAAGGATAATGGTACTGGGCATAGGGCATGGACCCCGAGTCGAACCATACGTCGATCAGCACTGATTCGCGGAACATTTTCTTTCCGCTCTTACTCACCAGGATCAGGTCGTCCACAAAGGGGCGGTGCAGGTCAAAAATGTTGTAATTCTCATCTGAATTATCTCCTTCCACAAAATTGGCAAGTGGATTGGAACTCATGAAGCCGGCTTTAACCGACTTGTCCACTTCCCGTTTCAGCTCCGCCACCGAGCCGATGCAGACCTGTTCTTTCCGGTCCTCCGTGAACCAGATGGGAAGGGGGGTTCCCCAGAACCGGGACCTGGAAAGGTTCCAGTCCACCAGGTTTTCCAGCCATTTGCCAAAACGGCCCGTACCGGTGGATTCGGGTTTCCAGTTGATGGTATCGTTCAGTTCCATCATCCGCTCCTTCAGGGCCGTGGTGCGTACGAACCAGCTGTCCAGCGGATAATAAAGAACCGGTTTGTCCGTCCGCCAGCAGTGGGGATAGTTATGCACATGCTTTTCAATGCGGAAAGCCTTGTTTTCCAGCTTCAGTTGTACGGCTATATCCACATCAACGGTCGGATCCCCTGCCACCTTGGTATCGTCGTACTCGTTTTTCACATACTTCCCCTCGAAGGCTCCATAGGTTTCCAGGTTGACCTGTTCCCGCACAAAACCTTCATCCAGGTCCTTGATCCTGTAAAACCTTCCCTTCCGGTCCACCAGTGGCTGGAGAATTCCATCCTTGTCAAGGACCATCAGTGCGGAAATATTATTAGCCTGCGCCACCCGGAAGTCATCCGCACCAAAGGTCGGAGCCGTATGTACAACTCCGGTGCCCTCCTCCGTGGTCACAAAGTCGCCCGTAAGCACCTTAAAAGCCTTCCCTTCAGGATGTACCCAGTCCAGCAGCTGTTCATAGCTGTATCCCTCCAGTTCCCGGCCTTTTATCTGCTTCAGCATTTTATAGGGAACCGGCTTGGTCCCGGCCGTGTAATCCTCCAGTGAAAGTCCGGCTTCTTTTTCCGGAAAGTACTGGTTCATCAGCTCTTTGGCCAGCACTACCGTAATAGGCGTGCCGGTGTAGGAATTAAAGGTCCGGACCAGGACATATTCGATGTCTGCCCCAACGGTCAGGGCGGTGTTGGAAGGCAGGGTCCAGGCGGTCGTGGTCCAGGCCAGGATAAACAGATCGGTGTCGAGACTCTTCAGAAGAGCGGCGGAACGTTTATCCCGGATCACCTTAAACTGAGCCACAACCGTGGTGTCCTTGACATCACGGTAACAACCGGGCTGATTCAGCTCATGGGTACTGAGGCCGCTTCCCGCTGCCGGAGAATAGGGCTGGATAGAATACCCTTTGTACAGCAACTCTTTTTTATGGAGCTCCTTAAGCAGGTACCATACGGTTTCTATGTATTTGTTTTCATAGGTGATATAAGGATCATCCATGTTGATCCAGTAGCCCATGGCTACGGTGAGCTCCTCCCACATGTTGGTGTATTTCAGCACATCCTTACGGCAGGCTGCATTGAATTCTTCAATGGATATTTTTGTCCCGATGTCTTCCTTGGTAATATGCAGGTCGCTTTCCACTGCCAGCTCTATGGGCAGACCGTGGGTGTCCCATCCGGCTTTACGGTGGACCAGATACCCCTGCTGGGTCTTAAACCGGCAGAAAATATCCTTTATGGTGCGGGCCATCACATGGTGAATGCCCGGTTTTCCATTGGCCGAAGGAGGCCCTTCATTAAAAACAAAAGAGGGCTGTCCTTTCCGGGTATCAAGCGATTTCTGGAAGATCTGCTTCTCTTTCCAGAAGGCATTGATCTCCCTGTTGATTTCCGAAAGGACAAACTTCTTATATTCAGGGAATTTCTTACTCATTAAAACTATTCCGTTAGCGGGAAATCATAAAATTGCACAAAGATAGACGGACAGGACGTATTATGCAAGGGCCCAGGCAAAAAGAGTCGTAACTCCTATTGAACCACCACCTTCACATGCTGTGCCGTGCCGTTTCCGTAACGTCGGCTTAAAATATACAGTCCTGGAGTCAGAGAGGAGAGATTCACCTGCTCCTGATTCGCATGGATTTCAACCTGCAGCATTACCTTGCCGGAACTGTGATATATAGTGAGCCAGGATGGGATCGGCAATGGCTCCAGATGGAGTATTCCGTGAACAGGATTTGGATATACGGACAGACTGTTCCCGTTCCACCAGATTCTTTCTGTGCCAGCCGTTATTTCAGGCTTCTGAAGTCTTTTGCTCGTAAAGAGACGGTACTGGCCGGGATCCAGGGAAATGGATGTCTGCAAATCGGTAACCTGAATGCTGTCACCGTCAAAGTATGAGTACCAGATACCGCTTCTGCTAAAATTGGGATTTACGGTAAGAGGTTCCACACCAAAATTGCCTACAATTCGAACGTCCATATCCGTATGGTTGATTTCTATGCGTTTTGCGGCATCGCTTACAGTCAGGGTGAAATCATCGGAGTCAAAGGCGGGTTCATTCAGCTTCAGGTGAATCAGGGCGGACCAGACCTGGTATACCCGTCTTCGTAAACCGGTCGAATAATAATCCCACCGGATCGGTTTGTTGCAGACCCGGCAATCATAATCTATGCTGTAGTCATATCCAAGCTCCCCGAATTGCCAGACCATTTTGGGTCCGGGTACGGGAAAGAAAAACACCCCGGCTAATTCCATCCGTTCAAGTGCAGTGCTTAGTTCCTGTATATTGTAGCCATCCAAGGAATTGCCATATTCCAGATTCTTGTACATCAGGCGTTCTTCATCATGACTTTCCATGTAACCCACCAGCGAAGGAGAGGTCCAGAACCGTTCCAGATAGGAGATCCCGATGAAATCCGAATTTGCCATGTAACCCATTGTCGCTTCATTGTAGGCATAATTCAGATTTCCCCAGAGCATCATGCCCTCTTTGGAAAGTTCGAACTCTTCCGCATTGGCAGTGAAATGTTCCAGGATCACAAAGGCATCGGGCTTGATCTGCCAGATCTGACCGGCCATCCGTTTCAGAATACTGATCCGGGACGGATCATATCCGTACCCGTCTCCCGGTGTATTGGTAAAGCCCTTGGTGAAATCAAAGCGGAATCCGTCCGCATGAAATTCCTCGAGCCAGTACCGGTTCACACGGTCCACAAAATACTCTGTAGACGGACTCTCATGGTTAAAATCGTAACCCCAGGAAAACAGGGGATTTGGAGATTCCACATTATACCAGGGATTATCGGCAGTCACTTTCCCGGAGGCGGGATCAAAATATAACTGGACCATCGGGGACTGACCGTAGGAATGGTTCAGGACCACGTCCAGGATAACCGCCATGCCTCTTCGGTGACAGGAATCGATGAAGATCTTCAGGTCCCGTGCCGGACCATAGTACTTGTCAGGAGCAAAATAGAAGGAAGGATTGTAACCCCAGCTTTCATTTCCCTCAAATTCATTTACAGGCATCAGTTCAATGGCGTTGACCCCTAACCGGGAAAAATAATCCAGGGTATCGGTCAATGTCTCCCAGTCATGCTCACCAAGGAAATCACGCATAAGCAGCTCATAGATGACCAGGGATTCCTTCTTAGGGGGCTCATAGCCTGAATCTCCCCAGTCATATCCCAGGTTGTCTGTCCGGAATACTCCGGCAATTCCAGTGGCAAAATCCTCCGGATAGGCTTTAAGCCCCGGATAGATTTCTTCCGGGATCCACTTGTCGTTCCAGGGATCCAGCACTTTTTCGCTATAGGGATCGGCGATCGTCAGCGAAGCATCCACCAGGTACTGATAGGCGTATTCAATTCCAGGTTCCAGATTATTGAGGGTGATCCAGAATCTGTCCCCGTCTTTGTTCATCCGGTATTCCGAAGCGGGAGCCCATGCGTTAAAATCGCCGATCACAAACACATGCTCTTTACCAGGGGCAAACAGGACCAGTTGAACCGTATGCGAATCCGTGTAATTGATCCCGTCCTCGAGGGTATCAGGCATGCTGATTTCCGGCAGGGTTTCCAGTACATGAACAAAAACAGAATCAGCACTCATCTCCTCTCCGGAGGTGGCCTGAACGCGGATCCAGAAATCTCCGCTTGAACTCATTTCAAAGGAATGCGTGATACTGGTTCCTGTCACGGTTTTGACCAGTACATTATCCAGAAAAAGGGATAGCTCCGCCTCCAGGTTGGAAGCAGCTTCGAATGAAAGAACCGCTCCCGGATCGACCACCAGGTTTTGATCCGGCTGAAGAATACGTACACTGAACGCGTCATTAAATACTTCTGCGAAAATATCGGCACCCACGTCATCTTTGCCCTCCTTGCTGGAGTCAGCGCTTCTGAAGACGAACGCAAGATGCGTAATGGTTTCTCCAGCAGGCACCCCGTAATAATCCCTGATAGTGGGCCCGATCTCCAGGGAGTAAAGGTTGGCTGATTCACGAGTCATTTTTGTTTCCGGGGTGTTGACCCCCCAATCCGTCTTTACATATTTCCAGTCTCCGCTGCCGGTACTTTGATCAGTAAGTACTCCGGTATGGGCATATACATCCCCGGTAAAGTCTTTTAGTCCGGCTGTTCCCAGGGTGGCATCATAATATACAGTAACTGCCTGACCGGGTGTGGGAAGAGCCGGATCGGTAGTAATAATCTGTGCATTGGACAATGACAGGCCAGAGAAAAACAGGATAAAAAGAGGCCAGGTAAAGGAGAGTTTCATAGGTGGAAAATAAAGTTATTTTCTAAGAAAAACAGGTTAATCGAACAAGTTTTTAATACTTTAGTCCGTGGACTAAACCGGACCCAAAACGATGAAAAAACCAAAACTAAGCTTCTGGCAGATCTGGAACATGAGTTTCGGATTCCTGGGTATCCAGTTCGGATTTGCCCTTCAGAATGGAAACGTAAGCCGGATCTTTCAGACCCTTGGCGCAGAGATTGACCAGATCCCTATCCTGTGGATTGCCGCACCGGTGACCGGGTTGATCATCCAGCCCATTATTGGTTACATGAGCGATAAAACCTGGGGCAGGCTGGGCCGTCGGCGCCCCTATTTCCTTGTCGGGGCCATTCTGGCTTCCACAGCCCTGATCCTGATGCCCAATTCACCCGGTCTCTGGATCGCCGTGGGCATGCTATGGATCATGGATGCTTCCATCAATATTACCATGGAACCCTTCCGGGCCTTTGTGGGAGACATGCTGCCCAATGAGCAACGAACCAAGGGATTTACCATGCAGAGTTTTTTCAT
>CAYRLP010000085.1:5576-8522 GCA_964424935.1 uncultured Bacteroides sp. | reverse complement strand
GGATCAACGACCTCTTTCGGGAAATGAAACTGAGCCAGGAACGAAGGGAACAATATTTCAGCCGGATCCTCTCACATATATCAAGCGGACTGATGGTCATCTCCCGAACCGGTCATATCAACCAGATCAACGAGGAAGCCCTGCGGCTTCTCAACCTGCCACAGCTGACGCATATCAGGGCGCTCAGCCAATCTAATCCAAAAATTTATTCAGGGATACAGCATTTAAAACCCCTGGACCGCTCCGAACTGAGCTGGCTGGATGAGGCAACCGGGCAGAGGAAGGTCCTGGGCCTGCAGATGGTGGAAATCAACCTGGGAGGGGAGGATCTGCGGGTGGTGACCCTTCAGGATCTATCAGCAGGAATGGAGCGCAAGGAGATCGAGGACTGGATACGCCTGATCCGGGTCATGAGCCATGAGATCATGAATTCTCTGGCACCCATTACCTCCATTTCCACCACCCTAAAGGAGGTGTGGAGTCCACCCGAAGGTGGTTCGGGGGAACCTCTGGTGACGGAGGCAACTATCCGGCAGACTTTGAAAGGCCTGGATGCCATTGCGGAGCAGAGTGAGGGATTGACTACCTTCTTTGAATCCTACCGCGTCCTTTCCAGGATCCCCGATGCGGTAAGACAGGAGGTTCTTGTCTGCAGCCTGTTTGAAAAGGTTGAAACCCTTGCGAATCAGTACAGGGAGGACCACAGGCTGCACCTCTCTTTTCACTGCCAGGACAGGGGACTGAAAATCGACGCAGATGAACAGATGATGAAACAGGTGCTCATGAACCTGCTTAAAAATGCAGTTCAGGCGGTGGAACGGACCGACCCGGCTGAAATCTCCATGGAAGCTGCTGCAGAGGAAAACCGGATCGTCCTTAAAGTGACCGACAATGGCGAAGGCATTCCCCCGGACATTGCTGATAAAATATTTATGCCCTTCTTCACCACTCGGAAGAAGGGCACAGGGGTGGGCCTGAGTTACAGCCGCCAGGTGGTGGCCATGAACGGAGGCCGGATGGAGTTTGATTCCTGTCCCGGAAGGACGCAGTTCAGGCTTGTGTTCTAATTAGAATACGATCCCGATAGCTATACCGAGCCTGATACCAAATCCGTCTGCTCCGGAAATAGGTCCGGTATCCACATCCTCGGCCGAAGCACTGACCGACCGGAATGCATAAACCGGTCCCACCCAGGCGTCGATCACAATGATATCTTTAAGCACCACCTGTTTGCCCAGGTTTACGGCAAAGCCCAGGGAAGTTAGCGTACCCTCAGCATCCTCCACAGGATCCGAGACGGTGAGACTCATATATCGGAAGTTAGGAGCCAGGTAGGTGCCATTGGGAGCTGGTGTGGAGGACAGGTAGAACCTGAATTCGGGGGTGATGCCCCACCCCGTCAGTTTCGTTTCAACTTCCCTCGGGCTATAACCAGTGTAGAAAAAGCCGAGCTGGGCACTCATATTCTCATTAAATGCTCTTTCATATTTAAATACACCGGTTCTGAGGAAGGCACTGAAAAGGTCCGTTTTGACGGCATTCATTTTCTGCGCATGAAGGGCAGTGGCAAGGATCAGCATGCTGAATCCCAGTAATGCGATTTTTTTCATGTTCTTGGGTATTGGTGAATAAACACTACACAATGTACGAAAACTGTGCCACGAATGTTACTGTAATCTTCTGCAATTTAAGGTTTAACATCTTTTTTGCATCTCAGCCTGGTGAGGTGAAGATACTGATACTGTATACCAACCTTTAAGGATACCGGCCAACAGTTTGGCGGATAAGCAACACAGGGCAAAGCCATCTAATCTCCCAATGGATTTAAATTGCTAATTTCGAATGGACTTCTTAGATTTGAATAAACACGATAATCAGAATTGCAATGAAAACATTACGATTGGTCCTCTTGGGCATAATTGCCACCCTGGTGGCTTCCTGTACGACGGTGAAGGTGGTCACTGACGTGGATAAAACCGTAGATTTCTCCACCTATAAGACCTACAGCTTTCTGGGCTGGCAGGAGAACAGCGACAAGATCCTGAGCGAGTTTGACAAGAGAAGGCTACGGGATGCTTTTATTTATGAGTTTGCGAGAAGGGGGCTGGAGCCGGTTACGGAGAATGGTGACATGCAGATCACCCTTTTCATCGTGGTTGACCACAGAACCACCGTGACCTCTTATACCAATTATTATGGCGGCCGGTACGGCATGTATCACCGCTACTACGGGGGCTGGGGATATGGTTGGGGCTCCACCACCTACAATGAAAGTGACTATATGGAGGGGACCCTGGTCATGGATGTGTTCGACGGAGCTACCAAGGACCAGATATGGCAGGGGATCGCCACATCCACCATCAGTGAGAATCCGGATAAAAGAGAGAAAACCATCCCAGCAAAAATTGGTTCTCTCATGCGGAAGTTCCCGGTTCAACCCAAGTAGTAATTGGTTTCCGCAAAAAAAGCATCTGGAAGCACCTCCAGGGGATTGATCCTGTTCTCCATCCTCATTACCTCCTTTATCAATCCTTTTCTGGGGGCAGCCATTAATATTGCACTTCCTGCCATAAGCAAGGAGTTTTCCATGGGGGCCGTAGGCATGAGCTGGGTCTCCATGGCCTTTCTTCTCTCCTCGGCCGTCTTCCTGGTTCCCTTTGGAAAACTGGCCGATATCTGGGGAAGAAAGCGGGTATTCTTCCTGGGTAACGTGATTATTGTACTTACCTCACTGCTGTGTGCGCTTTCCGTTTCCGGTTCCATGATCATCCTTTTCCGGGCCATTCAGGGCATCGGAAGTGCCATGGTCTTCGGGACCGGAGTGGCCATAATTACCTCCGTGTATCCTCCCAACGAACGGGGTAAGGCCATCGGGATCTCGGTGACTGCCGTCTATATCGGCCTGTCGCTGGCTCCTTTTCTGGGAGGGATCCTGACCCAGTACCT
>CAYRLP010000085.1:0-5566 GCA_964424935.1 uncultured Bacteroides sp. | reverse complement strand
GCAAGGTTCTGTGATCTACCTCCTTTCCATGAGTGCTTTTATGTTCGGTTTTGCAAAGCTTCCCCAGTTCTCGGCAATCCTGCTGGTGGCAGGGGGACTGGCAGGCCTTTCCGGGTTTGCGTTTCTGGAAATGCGGACGGATTTTCCGGTATTCAATCTGAGGCTCTTTACTTCCAACCGGCTGTTTGCCTTTTCAAACCTGGCTGCCCTGATCAATTATGCCACCACCGCTGCCATCACCTTCCTGCTGAGCCTCTTTCTTCAGTTCATCCTGGGCCTCTCCCCCAGGAATGCCGGTATCATTCTGATCACCCAACCGGCCATGATGGCCATTGTGGCCTCGGTCTCAGGCAAGCTGTCGGACCGGTATGATCCCCGGATCCTGGCTTCGTCCGGCATGGCCATCATCGTGGTGGGACTGGTCCTGCTCTCTCTTCTAACAGAGCAGTCCTCCATCCGTTTCCTGCTGGGGATCCTGGCTATCGTGGGGTTTGGCTTCGGCATGTTCTCCTCCCCCAATACCAATGCCATTATGGGTTCGGTGGACCGGAAATTCCTGGGGGTGGCCTCCGCCACGGTGGGGACCATGCGCCTGACAGGCCAGATGGTCAGCATGGGGATCGCTACCCTGATCCTCCAGATTTTTATCGGGAACAGCCCCATATCCGTTCAGAATTCCACGAACTTCATGCACAGCATGCGAACCACCTTTCTGATCTTCGTGGTACTCTGCAGTCTGGGTGTCCTCGCGTCCCTGGCCAGGGGGAAGACCGCAAGGGAAAAGATTTGATCTGATCCTGCTGGGGCGCTTCCCATTACCTATTTAACAAGGATATGGTGCGATCCATAAAGGATCTCTCCGCTTGCGGATACACCACGGAAAAGAATGAGATAATCACCCGGGATCGATGCAGCCTGAAAGCTGATTTCGCCCGGTTTCTCCCCGTTGAAATCCATATGCTCCATCCAGAAAAGGGTATTCCGGGTATCAGGGATCCTGCTGCTGCCCGAATAACGCGGTTGAGGTTTCGGCAGCGGGATCTGGAAGGAGGCATAATCGAAAAAATAGGATCCCTCGGGCAATGGTATGCCTGCCAGGTCCCCCTCCCGGCTTTTAAAACAGATGATCCCCCCGTATTTTATCTCACCGAGAATATAGATCTCCGGAATCACCTCAATCTGTTCAATTTTGGCAGGAGGTATATCAAGCACAGCTTTCATGTCAAAGACAGGAATATGATCGACCAGAACCAGGGGACTGTACATGGAGATCATGGGATTCTCGCTTTTAATCCTGAAGTAATCACTTCCCCCGCGCCGCATAACATTGGTATTTGGTACAAGGTTGATAAAAACCTCTTCCATGTTCGGAAGGCTGATGAATTCATCAATCTGGACGGATATTTCAGGTTTCCCATAAAAAGGAATGTACTGTTTGCCCGGGTCAATATTGGAACTGTCATGGGAAGAAGCAGACAGGTAGTTCTGCTGCAACTGCATCTGGAGTGATATCCGCGATGCCAGTTTCTTTTCAGCCTCTGAAAGTGAAAAGGATTCCGTTTGAAAGGGTAAGGGTTCGGATGAAAAATCATTGTCGATAAGCACCTTGAGTGGAACATCCGGAGTCTGTTCCGGAACCACGAACATCTCCTGGTTCCCAGAACGTACAGGTATCTTGATCAGAAATCTACCCTGCTTGTCCGCTTTGGTAACCAGATAGGCCGGATCTTTCCCCAGAATGGAAAAATGTATCCGAGTGTCCGGAGAAGGTTCACCGCTTATACTGTTCACAACAGTGCCGGAAATAGCTGTCCCGTTCCTGTCAGGAAGATATCGAAACCGGAAGGGTTCACTGCTGTCCTGCCCGGGATCCACCCTGTACATCAGAGCTGATGTATCCATGGAACCGACGGGGGCCACGGTTATACATCCGTACCGGATACGGGTTCCCGAGCCGGCTGCAGGAGTGAATGCAGCATGAACCAAAGCGCCTGCCCCATAGGATCTCCTGTCTGTAGAACATAGTACCGATGGCAGGTTAAGCTCTACAGGGGACAATATGGGTTTTCCCGTTCCACTCCTCGCGGTTTCTGTGTCACCTGAGTATGGATTTACCACCCGGATGGGCACATAGGCGAAGGTTTCTGCTCCGAAATTCCTCATCCAGCGTGTATAGCATCTCAGGTAGTAGTTCCCTGAAGGGATGGATGAAGGGATGGCAAGCTCTCCTGAGGATCGGTTCGCTGACAAGAGGTATTTACCTTTCACCACAGCGTTCCCGTTACAATCCAGCAATTCTGCATAGATGACATCGCTGCCCGGCCCGGGGGATGTGTTCTTTGCAGCCTGGAGTATGCCTGAGAATCGAACCGGTTCATTCACGGCATACAGGGAACGATCCGTGAAAACAACCAGTTTTTCAGTCCGGCTCCGGGCCAGTGCTGCATAGGCAGAATCATAGACTGGCTGGGCATGACTCAGGTGGATGAAGCTTCCCACCAGAAGAGCGGCCGTCAGAATGCCATATCTGTATTTCCTGTTCATCTCATTCATCCCAGAAATCAGGTTTCGTGGTCACACCTCCTCTGTAGGTGCAGTCATGACACTCCTTCAGGGAGTAAGCATAGGGTGGACCCATGCCAAACGGCGAGAGGGAAAACATATAATAGGGATAATCAGTTCTAAACTCCTCCAGTCTGTATGCAGTATCGAGCGGACATAAAAATTCTGCAATGGGGAACGTAAACCGTTCCGATTCGGTGATCCTTTTTTCCCGGACCTGGGACACAAAGAAATATCCCAGCACCTTCTCCTCAGGGTCGCTGACATTGTAAATATTCCCCCGTGAGCTTGAAGGCTGGGTCTCGAACAGTTCTCCTGTTTCACTGGCCTGGGCCTTCATCTTGTTCCAGTAGAGGTATGCATCGTGGGACAAAGAATGCTGTTTTACCAGCAGGCTGTACTTTGTTCGAAGCCGTGGTGACTGATTGGTAACAAAATGCAGTGGTTGCTGGTAGATCTCGTTTCGCTCCAGCTGCATAGTGGAGCCCACTTCATAATTTTCAAGGGTGGTGGTCAGGTAACATGTCTGCAGATCGTGAAGCTCTGGAGAGTAATCAATGAATGTCTGGCCGTCATATTTATACTGGATCATATAGGTTGAATGGTATTCCCAGGTCTCCTCAAAGGTCCACATGTAATTCCTTGAATCCTCCGTGCTTCCAATTACATCGGCATAGAACCTGATCCCGTAATAACTTACCTGAGGATCAGAAGTTGGCTGGACTTCCAGCCTGTAGGAAAGATCATCAATCATGGCACAGGATTCCAGATAATCATACTCGGACTCATAGGTATGTTCATCCGGTGTAAACACCTGAACCTTATAGGCTTTTCCAACCTCCATAAATCTGAGTTCCATATAGGTCTGGTAGATACCATCCCCGTTTTCCTGGAAGGTGACACCATTTCCGGAATCATCTTCCACACGCACCACACAGCCGGAAACCGGTTGGAACCGGGGATGACTATAGGGTGATGAGATGCTCACAAAGACCGTCTGGATATCCGGAGAATCATTGATGCTTCCGTCTATCACCAGCACTTCGCTCTTCTCTTCGACGTCAGGTTCATAGGGCTCTATGCATCCGCTGCACAGGACTGCTGATACTATGGCTATGACCCACTTATTCCGATGCATAGTTACCGAACTTGAAATTCCATGAAAGCGTAAAGACCGGGCGTCCAAAAATAGAGAGTTTATAACCATTGATGCTTCCGGATTCATTTCGGAAGAATACCGAATAGGCATTGTTTCTTCCGGTGAGGTTATATACGCTGAGCATCCAGTAGCTATGGGCCAGTTTTTGTTTCTTAAGATTCCCCTCCAGGTTGACAGAAAGATCGATCCTGAAATAATCAGGGATGCGGTATTTGTTCCTTTCCGAATAGTCCAGGTACTCGGACCCACGCTGATAATAGATGGAAATAGGATAGGTGACGGGACGGCCCGTAATATACTCCATGGTCGCTGAAAAGCTTAAGCGCCTTGTCACTTTATAATTTGTAACCAGACCAAGATTGTGAGGCCGGTCATAATTGGAAGGATAACTCAGTCCGTCATTGATATTATCACCGGGAACAGAGCTATTGAACAGCATAATGGATCGGGAATAACTGTATGTCAGCCAGCCATTCAGTTTTCCCGAATTTTTCCTGACCATGAATTCCATCCCATATGCATCCTGGTTTCCCTGGACAACCTGGGTCTCCGCATGGGGATTGTTTATGAAATTTGCACCGTCCTTATAATCGATCACATTGGTCAGCTTTTTATAATATACCTCCAATGAAGCGTTCACACCGGCCTCTCTGAAATCCCTGTAATATCCCAGGGAACCCTGATCTACATAGGGGGGAACAATATGATAATCACAGAGCTTCCATTGATCGGTGGGAGAAATGGCGATGGTATTGCTCATCATTAAAATGTACTGCTGTATCCTGTTATAGGAAAACTTGATGGAACTGTTCTGTCCAAGCAGGTAATTGATTGAAACCCTTGGTTCGGGACCCGAATACCGTGCCACAACCTGTCCCCCCGGGAATTCCAGGGTGTCCCTTACGGTCCCCGGGCTTCTGCCTGCTCCTTCATAGTAATCCAGTACTGATGAAGGACCAAGATTCATAAAATTGCTGTACCTGAGTCCAACCGTAAGAGTGAGGCGCTGTGACAGGGAGATCTCATCGGCCAGGTAACCGGCCAGTTCGATCCCTCTTTCAGTTCCCAGATCAACCGGGTACCTGAGACTGCTTTCTCCGTAGGGTTCGACAAGTCCCCTGTTCAGATGATAATAGATACCATTGGCTCCGAACGTCAGTTTATGTCGTCCCGGGAAAAGCCAGGATTGGTCCGCCCTGAATTCAAGGTGATCGATCCTGTAATCATGTGAATAGGCCTCTGTTTCCAACTCCGTATTCACTGTGCTGAAGGCATACTGCCCGAATACCAGTGCAAAATCACCGGATATTCCTGAACCAAACCGATGTTTCAAATTAAGGGATCCACCGGCATTTGTATAGGCATACTTGTTGGTTGTCCCGAGTGTAAAGGCATCACTGCTGTAGTATCCGAATGCTTTGACCAGATTCTTTTCGTCAGGTTCGATGATGACCGAACCGGCAAGATCATAAAATGACGCATTGCTGTTTCTCAGATCCGGATCCTCCATAAGGTTCAGGATCCAGTCGGAATAGGTGGATCTAGCACTGAACACAAATGCACTCTTATCCTTCAGGAGAGGCCCCTCTACCGCCACGTGACCCGTTACAGGGCTGATGCCCCCCCTTGCGGAGAACCTGTTCCTGTTCCCCTGCCTGGTGGAGATATCAAATATGGAGGATAATCTGCCACCATACATCGAAGGCAGATTGCTTTTATAGAGTGTAAAATCTTTGATAATATCGGGACTGAAAGAGGTAAAAAAGCCGAACAGGTGGGAACTGTTGTACACCGGAACCTTGTTGATGTAGATCATGTTCTGATCCACACTGCCCCCTCTCACAT
>CAYRLP010000084.1:0-8573 GCA_964424935.1 uncultured Bacteroides sp. | reverse complement strand
CCATTGTACTGACCGTGCTTGTATCCATCGGGATTGGTAAAATCTCTGATTATCCGGTGATTACATTCCCGGCCATTGTCCTGATAATCACCTGCCTGAGCACCATTATTTTTGCAATAATGTCGACCCGCCCCAAAATTTCTTCAGGAAAGTTCACAGAAGATGACATCCATAATAAAAAGGTCAACCTCCTTTTTTTTGGAAATTTCTACAATATGAAACCGGAGGAATATGAATGGGCGCTAAAAGAGATGATGACAGATCCAAATTATTTGTATTCCAGCCTGATCAGGGATCAGTACAGCCTTGGCAAAGTGATCAGTCAGAAATACAAATTACTCAGGATCGCCTATACGATATTTATGATAGGACTGGTCCTTTCATCCATCCTGTTCGCCGTATTTATCCTGTTCGAATTCTGAATCGGGAGCAGTATCCGTTGCTTTGATTAACCCTGTTTTTTTAACCTGTTCAGGGCGGCCGGTATCACCTTTGTCACGGTTACCCGTTTTTCTCCCTTGATAAAAGCCATAAGCTCCTCTTCGCTTTTAATGGCCCTGAGTTGTTTTATGGCCTCATGCACCCCGTATTTCGTACTGCGTTCCACTCTTGCACGGGCCGTGGAAGCGGCAGGTCTGACTGAGGCAGCCGGTCTGCGTCCACGGGTCGCAGCGGGTTTTACCTTTACTGCAGGTTTGCGTGTCCGGGTTGTTGCAGGTTTTGCCTTTACCGCAGGTTTGCGTCCCCTGGCAGCTGCCGGTTTACGCCGTGGAGCAGCGCTTGTTTTGGTGGTGGTAGTGGTGGGTTGGGGAACTGTAGCTTTACCCGTCGCCGATTCCGCAGCAGGGGCTGTTTTGGTCGAAGGTTCCGGGATGGATGCAGGAGCCGCCTTGTTAGCAGTCTTCTTTTTCAGAACTGCTTTTTTAATACCCTTCTTCGCAGCACCTTTCTTCTTTTTATCCTTTTTCTTATTCTCTTTTTTCTTGCCTGCTTTCTTCTTGCCGCCCTTTTTCTTTTCCGCTTTCAACTTCGCCAGGACGCTTTTTTTCTTCTTTTTCTTGTCTTTTTTAGCTGCCTCCTTTTTTGATTTTTTTTTGGCCATGGTGGGTTGGTTTTGTTGTATTACTTCACTGGTGTAAGTTAACTTTTTTCTTTAAAAATTCCATCCTGTCGTAAAACGGCTCCTGATTTCATTGGACGGGTACTTCATGGAATGTCCTGAAGGAGTGGGGCGGCACCTCCATCTCTATTACTGTAACATCCTTTCCAAACTTCCGGCCCATGAACTCGGGAGCGATTCGTTGATCGCCACTTATCTTTTGCCCGGTCATTACATCGCTTATCTCACGAATGTCAGGATCAACAAGCACGCGTACCGTAACCGTCTCATCCAGGAACGACTCAATCACAAAGGCTCCGTTATCGTATAGGAACAAACTGACTTCGCCGGGACCCTCCAGTACAACTCCCAGGCTTCCCGCCACATCCTGCCTGATCCGGTTCAGTACGACATCAGGCAGCCGGTAAAGATCGATGAAATTGTCGGGAACGGTCAGCACAAACAACTGTCCCGTTGAATAACCGGCCCGGTGCAGCAGGGGCCATCCATTGGTATCATCCAGGGCCGATATCACCTCCCAGGAATCATTGGTCAGGTAACTTATCTGAGGGATGATCATCGGCTGTTCCGTCTCCTCGGGTCTCCCCCATCCCGCGCGAAACATACGTACGGAAGCTTTACGATCTGTCACGTTCAGCTCGACGATATCTTCAATGCCTCTCCCCTGGAGCGCCTTATAGAGCCCGGAGGTCATGGTTACCTCCTTGCCATTCTGCAGCTGCGCTTTTATCTTCGGGACGATTTCGGGATCAAATTTTGCCGATTCCGTTAACAGGACCATCTCCTCCCCTTCCGGGAACTCGGGTACGATCTCCACGGGGATCCCGATCATGCCCAGGTAACTCTGAAAATAATCCTCGCCCAGGGAATGGTAAGGTTTGTAGCTCTTTATGGCCACGGGATTACCCAGGTAACCCAGCACCTTGTCCACCTCCTCCAGGGCTATTCCGGCGGCCCTGGACATCTTGGTCGGGATATAGACCGAGCCATCCTCCTGGACCAGGGGTACGTGTATCGCATCAAAATCGAAACTGGTTCCGCTGCCCTGCCAGGCTCCCCTGGTTCTTTCATTTACTGGCATGATCATCTGCCGGAAGTCAAACAGGGTAATCTCCGGGGCTTTGGCAAACAGGGTCAGCCAGAGCTGTTCAGCATATCTGTCCATGGGATTGGAGCCCCCGGTATCGACCCAGCCGCCTCTGTTCTGACCGGGCTTCAGGTTCTCAAAATACCTGAATACCGTGTACCCGTGATATTGTTGAAGATGCTGGTTGCCATCCCGGTTCCGGGTCTCTGTCCCGGTATATAGTCCGTCGAAAAGTGCCGGCTCATCCTCCAGGTTAAAGCCCAGACCCTGGAAATGCTCATACCAGTTGGGGAATTTTATCACCACCTCCACCTCCGGATTCACTGATTTTGCAGGATTTATGACCAGGTCAGTGGCCGCATCCTTCATCAGTTCCAGGCGGAATTCGGTCCAGCTCCGCTCCTGTTTTGCCCGGATGCAGAGATCGCACTTGCAGCTGGTAAAGAAAAAATCATCCAGAATGATCTCATCAAAAAAACGGGCCGTATAGGCGGCAATCTCTTTTACTTTCTCCCTGTGTTCGGGGTTGGAATAGCAAAAAGTCTCAAAGTTATTCATTTCGTTCACCGTATAGGTGATTCCGCCCGCCACCTCCAGGCCTCTTTCCTGAAAGAATTCGATGGCTTGAACCAAGGTCTCTTCCTTCACCATAAGCAGGTCACGATGGGTTTCCAGGTAGATCTTGTCCACGTGAACCTCCCTGCTCAGATCCTCCCAGAGCGGCTCCAGCCACTCCAGGTCGGCCATCTTCTCCACCTCGTAGGCCCGGCAGTAAACGGCCACCTTAAAATTATTGAAATTCCCGTCCTGCGAAAAGGAAGGTAGGATCAGAAGGAACAGCATGTAAAGAGAACACCACGTTGATTTCATGGGACTTGGTTTAGCAGGTTATGGTTCCATAAAACTAACCAATCCCGCCCATTCCTCCCCATATTTCACCGATCAATCAGCCTGTTTCATCGAAAAAATTTTATGCACAGGCTGTTTTTCTTAAATTGAGTCGGTATGAGCATAGCATTCCGGGGAAAGCGGCCCTACAGATCCAACCTCACCGATCTGATGATCTTTCAGAACCGGTGGTGGCAGCACCTTCTGTTCTGGAGTGTGGCTCTTCTGATCCTGCTGAACATATTTAAAAGCTCCGGGAGGATTGAGAAGATCGATGTGATCTACACCTTCATTTTCCTGGTTCCCATCCTGAGCATTGTATACCTTAACCTGTACCTGGCTGTTCCCCGCCTTCTGAGAAAGGAAAGATACCTGTTCTATGTGCTGGCCTTCCTGATTCTGACGGGTGGAGGGGCCCTTTTCCTGTTTCTTCTTTTTGACCGGTGGATCGACCTGGTCCTTCCGGGTTACTATTTCATCTCCTACTACAACGTACCTGTTCTGATGATTTATACCGGAAGTTTCCTCTTGCTGACCACCCTGCTGAAACTTTCCAGGAGCTGGTTTATGCTGTTGCGCCTGGAGCGTATGACAAGCAACTACCAGCTCCAGTCCCTGCAGTCCCAGATCAATCCCCATTTCCTGCTGAACAGCCTTCAAACCATCTATGCACTGTCACTGGAAAAAGCAGCAAACACTCCGGAAGTCATTCTCCAGCTTTCGGGTATCCTGAAATACACCCTTTATGAAACAGGTCACGCCACCGTAGACCTGGAAAAGGAAATCGGGATCATTACCGATTATATAAATATGTACCGCCACCGGACTGACCCCGACCGGACGGTGATCAATCTGGAGGTCCGGGGGGATCCGGAAGGCTTGCTGATTGCCCCCATGCTCCTGATCCCCTTTGTTGAAAACAGCTTCAAACACGGGATTCTGGACGGAGAACAACAATCGCTCATCGATCTCCTTCTGGATATCTCGGGGGATACTCTTCATTTCAGGATCCAAAACAAGTGTGGATCCCCTCCGGTGTTGGACCTGGATCAGCCCTCAGGTATCGGCATCCATAACACCAGGCAACGTCTGCAGCTGCTCTACCCGGGAAGCCATAAGCTTGACATTGAATCAACAGCGGAAAAATTCACCGTTAATCTTTCCATGGAACTAAAACGTACATAATGGCCACATGTCTGATCGTTGATGACGAACCTCTTTCCCGGGATGTACTGAGGGGATATATCGAGGAAATAAAGGACCTGCAACTGCAGGCGGAGTGCAGAAGCGCTCTGGAAGCCACCCATCAGCTGAACCTGAATCCGGTTGACATCCTGTTCCTGGATATCAATATGCCCGGGCTCTCCGGGATATCCTTTGCACGTGCCCTGACCAGCAGTCCCCTGATTATTTTCACCACGGCCTATCCCGAATATGCGGTGGAAGGTTTCGAGCTGAATGCCACTGATTATCTTGTCAAACCCTATTCGTTTGAACGTTTCCTGAAAGCGGTGAACCGGGCGCTCGAACGCCTGCAGGAGAACAGCGGTCCGCATGACCTCCAGGGGAAGATCCTGGTGAAAGCCGATAAAAAACTTTACGCCCTCCCCTTCTCCGAAATCCTGTTTGTGGAGGGCCAGGGGGATTATATCCGCATACGGACCGACCATTATACTCTGGTGGTTCATGATACCCTCAAGAATTTCCTGGCCTCCCTGCCTGAACCCTTATTCATGAGGATCCACAAATCTTATGTGATCAACCTCAAGCGGATTGAATTTTTAGAGGGAAACCAGGTACGGATCGGAGAGCATACCCTGTCGGTAAGTCCGGTACACCGGGACGACCTGCTCAGCCGTCTTGCTCCCTGAACCTTCAGGCTCCTTAATGAGATTCCCGCATCCCCCCGGTGTTCTCGCTGCTTTGACGACAGGACAAGGGAGGGGGATCACGGGAATCCGTACGAGACTGATCCAGGTGTGCCCGTCAGAAACTGATGCTGCCCTGCAGGCCGACCCACATCTGTACATTGGTCTGCTTGTAGCTGCTCCCGGTATGGTTGTAAAAAGAGTAGGGGGCAATCCTGTTCCAGGCCAGCTGACCCATATCCGGATTGGTATGGGCCACCGCCACGTTTAAGGTGGGGCCCAGGTGGAGATATACCTTGTCCTCCACATTCCACCCGAACAGGAACTTCACCGTATTGTAAAGATTGAGACGGTCTATATAGAGAAAATAGGGATTCACACTGTTTGCGATCCACAGCTCCTGGTGTACGGTTCCCTCAATATTGAGCAACATCCTCGGGCTCAGGTCCAGCTCCGTTCCCAGTCCGCCCCCGAACATCCAGCGGCTTCCGGAACCCCTGGGCTTTCCGAAGGAATAGATGGTATAAAGCTGTTTGACCCCCATCTTAAAGGTAAGGTTGGCATACTGCACTTCACTGGCTGTGAACCCGAATCTCCGGTATCCGTTCTTCTTCACCACACTTATGAAGGCAAGGGGGACCCCGTCAATGGAGTCGCAGATATTTAAAAAGCCGGCCAGCTGGGTTCCTGTCACGGTTCCGGCCACATTGATAAAGCCGGCCACCTGGGCCCCATTGACTTCTTTGGCCACATTGAAAAAGCCGGCTCCCTGAAAATGGGTCTGACCCGCTCCGGCCACGTTTCCAAAACCGGCTGCCTGTACGCCCTTCCTGGCACCCCCGGTAACGTTAAGAAATCCGGCTCCCTGGAATCCTGCCAGGGAATCCCCGGCGACGTTGACAAAACCCGCTGCCTGGGCGCCTTTCACATCAGTTCCGGCCACGTTGACAAAACCCGCTCCCTGGAATCCATTCAGACTGGCCCCGTTAACATTGTAAAAGCCTGCCACCTGTGCTCCGGATACAGCTCCTCCGACCGTATTTCCAAATCCGGCCACCTGTACCCCGTCCACATAGTACTGGTCGATATTGATAAAGCTCCCCGCTTCAAAAGCTTCCACACCCCCGGATACCCCGAGGAACAGGTTCAGGGAAACATCGTTTACAATGCGGGAGTTGGCGGCCCCGTTGGTGCTCAGGGGAGGAAAGAGAAACGTGAACTGGAAAGGTTTGTGTTCATAGGCAGTCGTATCCTCCTGTGCATGAACAATTTGCAGCGACAGGAGGGAGATCAGTATTATGGGTATTATTTTTTTCATTCGTTCTGGTTCAGAAGGTTAAACTTGTCTTTATTTCAAAGACAGAAAAACATGGGTGGGGTTGTCACGATCTGTGATTTCATGAAAATTTCTTCCTGCTCCGCCACCTGCCGGGCTGAAGATTTGGAGTTTTTTCATTCCAGGTGGGAGGTGAGACCCTGATAGTCCAGGATCTCCACATGCCTACCTTCTGTCCGGAAGAGTCCTTCCCGCTTCAGTTCTCCCATGGCTCGTCCGACGGAGGGGCGGGTCACACCGAAAAGTTCGGAAAGCTGGACCTGGGTGAGGGGAAGCACAAAGCTGCTGGAGCCCTGCTTCGCGGAGAGGTCCAGAAGGTGATGGGCAAGCTTTCCCTTGATGGTGGTAAAGGACAGGAACTTGATCTTGTCGGATAAAAACTGCCCCCTGCTGCAAATTATATGCATGAAATTCTCCAGCAATTGTTCGCTCCGTTGCAGCATAAGCAGAAAACGGTCCCTGGGAATGGAAAGGATCACCGCATCCCCGCCGGATGTGATATGGACCGGATACCTGTTCTGCTTCCCGAACAGGAAGGCCGGAGCCAGGGGGCGTACAGGAGCTATGTCTTCAATCTTGATCACCTTGCCCGTATAATCAATCATTTCACCTTTGACACTCCCCATAAGAAGTATATGCAGGAAGCGTACTTCTTCCCCGGACTGGGCGATCTGGACCTCCCTTGCATAACTGCTGATCCGTCCCATATTCCCGGAAAGCACATGTGAAATCTGCCCGGGACTCATTCCCTGGAACAGGGAACATTCACGGAGAAGCTCGATGACCCGGTCTTCTGAAAGGCTCATAGACATATAACTTGCTGCGGTCAAAATTGTTTGTTCACATCCGGGATACAACCATTGAACGATTATCTTTGTCCCTATCAGCAGGAAAAGCTTTAGTGCCTTGAACAGACAGACGCTTGTACTCCATGCACTCATCCTCTCGCTCATCCTGCCGGGGGAAACGGCTGTTGCCCAGACTGCGGATCACTGGGAGACCCTGATCCTTCCGGGGCGGCAGTGTCTTTACCTTGTGCCTGATTCCCAGGTGGACCCGAACTGGACTGCCATTTCTTTTGACGATTCAGGCTGGACTACGGGTACCGGCGGAGTCGGTTACGGGGACGAAGATGACAACACACTTGTGGATCCGGTCCTGTCCGTATACTGCCGCTATCCTTTTACTCTCACTTATCCCGACAGCATTACAGAACTGGTCCTGGACATGGATTTTGATGACGGCTTTGTGGCTTACCTGAACGGCACCGAACTGGCCCGTTATAATATGGGTGAGGCCGGAAGCCCCACCAGCTGGGACCAGGCGGCTGACAACCTTCATGAGGCAGACCTTTACCGGGGGTTAAATCCCATGCGCTTTTACCTGGATGAATCCGCCAGGAATTTATTGCAGCCGGGAGACAATATATTCGCCCTGGAAGTCCACAACGAATCGATCACTTCGTCCGATTTGAGTTCCAATCCCTACCTTTCTGGCGGAGTGGCGAACGAGGGAAGCTATTACCATGCCACACCCGACTGGTTTTATCTTCCTTATGTATTCGACAGCACCCTGCTTCCGCTCCTGGTCATCGATACAGAGGGTCAGGAGATCCCCAACGAGCCCAAGATCCCTGCACGGATGAATCTGGTGGACAACGGTCCGGGGAACTACAATTCCGCCGACGATCCCGGAAACGGTTACAGCGGCCGGATATCCATAGAATTACGCGGAGAATCATCGCTGTATTTTTACCCAAAACAATCATACGGTTTCGAGACTCAGACCGAATCGGGTGAGAACAACAATGTATCCCTGCTTGGACTCCCCCCCGAAAATGACTGGATCCTCTATGCTCCTTATGGAGATAAAAGCCTGATCCGTAACGTTTTGACTTACCGTATATATTCGGAGATGGGCCATTATGCACCCCGGACCCGTTTTGTAGAGGTGGTAGTCAACCAGGATTATAAGGGGGTTTATATACTCACAGAAAAGATCAAGCGGGACAAGAACCGGGTGGATATGGCCAAATTGCTTCCGGAAGATATCTCCGGGAACGAACTGACAGGGGGATATTTGCTTCGGATCGATAAACTTTACGGGGAACCTGAATCCAACTTCTGGGTCTCACCGGTCATTCCCCCACTGCCGGATTACGAGCCGGTGACCTACCAGTATTTTGATCCCAAGGAAGAGGAGCTTAACGATGTACAAAAGTCCTATATCAGGGACTACCTGCTGGATTTCGAATCGGCCCTGACATTCCAGTAC
>CAYRLP010000083.1:0-8582 GCA_964424935.1 uncultured Bacteroides sp. | reverse complement strand
GTACGGAGACAGGCCGGTTGCTTCCATTACGCACAACCAGGATGACCAGCTGACATTTACCAACACCCTGAATTACAAAGTATCAAAAATCGGAGGGCTCCATGACCTGAATGTGCTGGCCGGACAGGAAATGATAGGATCGTACAGCAAGGACAGTGAGATGCTGTCCAGATCGTTCCCTGAAAATGTGACGCCTGAACTGGCACTTGGGTCCATGGCGCTGGGCGAGGATCACCAGAAACCGGAGACCTATAAGTATAAATCGTCCCTCCTCTCCTTCTTCGGAAGAGTGATCTACGGTTATGCCGACCGGTACCTGGCAAGCTTCACCTTCAGGGCGGACGGATCCTCCAAATTTGGTTCGGGGAACAGGTTCGGCTATTTTCCATCCGGATCTGTGGCCTGGCGTATCTCTGAAGAAAAGTTCATGCAGAATGTGAAGCGTATATCCAACCTGAAGATCCGTGGAAGTTATGGTACAGCAGGAAACGACAGGATCCCGGCGTACCTTTTTGCAAACGTCTTCACCGTTAACGGGACCTCCAAGCCCTATTATATTGATGAAAGACCTTACTCGTACCTGGAACCTGAATGGCTCTCAAACCCTTCCCTGAAATGGGAAACCATGATCACCCGTAATATAGGGATTGATGCGGGCTTTTTCCAAAACAGGATTAATCTGACGGTGGATCTGTACAACAATACCACCAAAGACCTGCTGCTGCCCCAGGCCATCGATCCGTTATCAGGATATGCCACACAGATGCAGAACATCGGGCAGACCACCAACTACGGGGCTGAATTTGTGGTGGATGCATACATTATCGAGACCGAGGATCTTCAGATGTCCGCTAACTTTAATATAGCCTTTAACCGGAACCGGGTGGACAACCTGGGGAACAACGATCTTTTTTACGTGGTTTCAGGGTGGAGCAACGATGCAGGGGCCGACTACCTGGTGAAGGTGGGAGAACCTGTGGGATTGATGTACGGCTTCGTTACCGATGGGTTCTATACGGTCGATGATTTCGACTACGATCCTGCCACAGGTGATTATACACTGAAAGAAGGTACGGCAGATAACTCGAAGATCACCTATGCAGGCTTTGGTCCGGGTGCCATAAAATTCATGGATATTGGCTCCCCCCTGGATTCACTGGGGAATCCCATCGATGACCATGAGATCACATTTGACGAGGACCGGAAAGTGATCGGGAACGCCAATCCCAAGCATACAGGCGGAATGAACCTGATGGTGCGTTACAGGGGGTTTGACATGAGTGTTTTTTTCAACTGGGTTTATGGGAACAAGATCTACAATGCCAACCGGATCGAGTTTACCAGCGGGTATCGCAAGTATACCAATATGCTTTCCGATATGCAGTCTGATTACCGGTGGAGGACCGTCAATGATGCGGGTGAAGTGGTGGAGGACCCTGATGAACTGGCCGCCCTGAATGCCAAAGCCACCATATGGGCACCGCAGCAAGGAAGGTACCTGTTCCATTCGTGGGCGGTGGAGGACGGATCATTTCTGAGGATCAATAACGTGACTCTGGGGTACTCACTTCCGGGTACGATCCTGAAAAAACTGCGGATCCAGAATCTCCGTGTTTATGTCACGGCCAACAATCTATATACATTCACCCGTTATACCGGCTATGATCCGGAAGTGGATACCCGGAACAAGGTACCCACCACACCCGGGGTGGATTATTCAGCTTACCCGCGGAGCAGGGCATTTATTGCAGGATTCAATGTCACATTCTAATGCATGAACCGATGAAACGAATCATATCTTTCTTATATCTGATCATTTTGGCACTGTTCCTGGCACCCGGTTCATCCTGCGAACGGTACTTTGAATCGGATCCGGTATCCATATTTGCCAATGAGAACATTTTCGAAAACGTGGATTTCACCTACCAGGCACTTTTGGGAGTTTACCAGCTCATGACAAGGGATGAAGGCTACTCGAAAAGGCTGAGCATGTATTACGGGGTGGATACAGATGTGGCTATGTGCAGTGGTGATATCGATAACGGCAGGCGAGGCATCGCCCGTTATGCAGCCAATTCGGGCAATACGGAGATCGAAAAACCATACAAAAACCTCTATTACGGGATTGAAAGGGCCAATATTCTGATCGATAATATTCCCGGGAGCCCCATTTATGAAACCGGGACCGATGAGGAGAAGGCAAAAATGGACAGGATGCTGGGGGAAGCACTTACACTGAGGGCGTTACACTATTACGAACTGATCCGGAACTGGGGGGACGTTCCCTATAAATTCAGTGCTTCCAAAGCGGGAGAGGATTTTTCCCTTCCCCGTACCGACCGGGACATCATATACGACAAGCTCATTGAGGACCTGCAGTATGCCGAGACTCTGGTCCCCTGGGCTTCGGAAGTGGGTTATAATGAACGTATCACCAGGGGAGCGGTGAAAGGACTGCTGGCCCGTATCGCCCTTGCCAACGGGGGCTATTCACTCCGGCTGGACCGGACCATGAAGAGAAGGGACGACTACCTGGATTCCTATCAGGTGGCCAGGGACCAGTGCCTGGAAATCATGCAGTCGGGTGAACATTCCCTGAATCCCAGTTTTGAAGAGGTTTTTAATAAGATGTGCAGGCGCGAGCTGGACCAGACCTATGTGGAAATCATATTCGAGGTGGGCATGGGAGAAAGGACCAGCGGGGAGGTGGGTTACTATATCGGACAGCGTATCGATCCCGCATCCAGTTATGGCCGGGGGGATGGAGGAGTCCTGGCATTGCCCACTTACTATTATTCGTTTGACAGCCTCGATACCCGGAGGGACATTACGGTGGTTCTGCCCCAAATCGATGCCAATGATACGGAGGTTCAAAACAGCATCATCGACCTGAGGATCGGGAAGTGGCGCAGAAACTGGATTGTGCCGCTCTTTCCGGGGACAGACAAGTTTACCGGGATCAACTGGCCCCTGATCAGGTACTCCGACATCCTGCTGATGTTTGCCGAGGCAGAAAATGAACTGAACCATGGACCCACCCAGGCCGCAAAAGATGCCCTGTATTCGGTAAGGGCCCGCGCCTATGCAGGGAATACAGACCATATCCCTGCCATTCCGGATGGATACGAAGAATTCTTCCAGGCCATTGTGCAGGAACGTGCATGGGAATTGGGTGGAGAATGTCTGAGAAAACATGACCTGATCCGCTGGAACATGCTGGCCGATAAACTGGCACAGACCAAGGAAAATCTTCTTGAAATGAGGAACCGGGAAACTCCCTATGAAAATGTGCCCGGAGAACTGGTATGGAGAAATGAAGGCTTAACCGCCGAATATCTCAACCTGAACTATCATATGGATTCTGTGGCCATAGCCACCCGGGATTCAATAACCTGGCCCAATGTGGTGGACTGGGGGGAAGCACTGTCTGACGAATTCATTACGAGGCATGCTCAGTATTTCGAGCCCAACTGGAAGGAGCTGCTTCCCATTCATCAGACCATTCTGGATGTGAATCCCAACCTGACCAATGAATATGGATATTAAACTTTAGTATAACCAAAACCGGAGATTATGAGAAAACTTTACCTTTTATTGATTGTATTTGCGGTTTCATCCGGTCTGTGTGCACAGACCACAACCATCATCAATGTGGGGGACGACCTGGTCCAGGCCGTAGCGGATGCAACCGATGGGGACACCCTGCTGCTGGTCCAGGGGACCCATGTAGCACGTTACACCAATATGGATGTAATGAAAACTTTGACCATCAAGGGGGAGGCAGGTGAAGAGCTGCCCGTACTCTACATGGGTCAGTTTGACGTCTATGCCGACGGAATCAGCTTCACGCTGGAAGACCTGGATCTGAGGGGTTCCCGGGTTGATTCAGTTTCCGGAAGCGAGCTGAACCTGGATACGCTGGAAGCGGAATATATCGTGAATCTGGTATCCAGTTCACTGGACCCGGCCGATGGTGCCTACAACACTTACGGGGATATCACTATCCGGGGCTGTATGGTAAGTCATGTTTTAAAAGCCACCATCAGGGGAGACAGGGACAGTTATGCACTGGATAAGATCCTGGTGGATGACTGTATCATGCATGATTTCCGCGGGGGCAGTTCCTACGGACCCTTCAGGCTGAAATCAAAACTGACCTTTAACAGTTTCACGGCCACGAACTCCACTTTCTACGATTTCCCCTTCGTGTTCCTGGATTGCGAGGATATGGCCAGCAATCCGACCACCTACCATGTAGAGAACTGCACTTTTTATAAATGGGGCGGAAGAAACAGTGAAGGGAAATACCTTTTTGATCTGAAAGTAAACGACCAGGCTACGCTGATCATCAAGAGCTGCATCCTGGGGAAGGCCCCCCAGGAGGACGGTAACTTTGTGGGTGGATTCAGGTTCCTGGAAGAGGCCACTGCCGAGATCAGCTTTACAGCCATGACCCCTGACTTCCTGCCCACCAGTGATGGCTATGATTCTGTGATGTGGGATAAGGACGAATACAATGCCGTGGATCTTGATCCCTTATGGGTCGATCCGGATAATGGTGATTTCACCCTGCCGGAAGGTTCCGACCTGCTCCAGATGAGCCCACAAGGCACCATCATTGGTGATCCCAGATGGGATCCCAATTACGGGGTGGGTGTGATTAAAAAAGAAACCGAGGAAGGACTCACAGTCTATCCCAACCCGGCTTCCACCTTTGTTCATCTTCATTTGAAATCAGAATCGAATATCACCCTCTACGCAATCACGGGACAGGCGGTCTTGCAGATGTTCCTTCAGGCAGGGGATCAGCAGATATCCGTGGAATCTCTGAATCCGGGCATCTATTTCCTTTCTGTTGATAGGGAGCCTGAGGTGGTTAAACTCATTGTGAAATAAAACCCTAAAAGCTAACAAGATGAAAAAAAGATTTACAAGAATGATGCAGCCGGGATTCCTGACTGTACTGATGATTCTGGCCTCATTCAGTCTGCAGGCGCAATGGCAGATCTATGAGGCTGATGTACACCCTTCTGAGACGGACGGGGTGGTTGCGCCACTCCTTGACATTTCCGTACCGAGCGAATCCAGTCCCGCTGAAACCCTGATCGAGATCGTAATCTATGATCCGGCCATTGTCGACAACAAGATCTTCAAGTATTTCCATTTTGAAGCAAGCGGAAAGACCATGTACCGGCATGATCTGGATGATGGATCTGTGGGTACACATATGACCATGGTGGCCCGGGTGAAAGGCTCGGGCAGCATTGATCCCGATGTGAGAGCCATCGACCTGCAATGGAGAGGTGCTGAGTACAGGGATGAACTGAGGATCTGGCCCGCTGACAGCATCCTGGAGCTGGAAAAAGCCGGAGTGGAGGTGAAGGTGGATATGGATCTGAACGACTGGCACATTTACCGTATGGAGATCATGAATGACAGTGTGGCCGTATTTGTGGATGAAGATCCCACCGAAGTAATAGCCGGTGTATCCACATCAACAACCTCCTCCAGATATGTGAAATTCGGGGATGGGTCCAGTGAACCCACCGCAGGCTACCTGGACTGGTTCATCCTGTACGAGGACAGCGCAGCCAATCCCGTGGACAACCCGATCCCGACCGAACTGACCGGCCAGGGTAACGATGTGATGCGGAACTGGGGATACTATACGGCTGATGTACTTCCTCCGGATAATGATCCGGTATTTGTGGAAAGCAATACCGGGGGTGATCCGCCGGTTAATGAGATCATGGCCGATCCGGACGATCCCAATAACAACCTGTTGAAACTGGTAGTTGCAGGGGACGATTCCAAATATATGTGGAAGCTGGACAATGGATGGGATGTGGATCCTGCAGAACATGTGACGGCCATTATGCGTGTGAAAGCAGTGACCGATACGCTGGACAGGACCATGGAGCTGGACCTTCACGCCAATGGATTGAGGGAAAGGCTTTATTTGAAAAATGACGGAACCTATGAATTGAAAGAGACCGGGATCAAAGCGGACGGTCCCAATATGATGCGCTGGCACACGGTGAGGCTGACCCTGGCTAACGGAGTGGTAAATGCCTATATGGATGAAAATCCGGAGCCTTTTGCTTCTGACACCACCGAAACTACTACTACCAGCAAGTACCTTCGTTTTGGAGATGGGAACGGCAGCTCTTCTCTCGGGGGCTATGTGGACTATGTGGTATGGACCACCGATGGTGCCTTCCCTCCCGACTCCATTACGGTTCCTCTTTCACTGAAAGTGGATGAGTATGCATCCTGGAACCGCGACCTGGCATCACTTGTTCCTGATGCAGGCACACTGGACCCGGCCTTCAGCCCGGATGTAGTTTCCTACACACTTGCCATACACCCCGACTCAACATCGGTAACCTTTACGGCCACTGCAGCCGATGCCGGGGCAACGGTAACAGGCGATCTTATCTTTGATAATATCCCAGGTACGGCTACCATTACAGTAACTGCGGCAGATGGAAGTTCACAGGATTATACCGTAGAAGTTTCACACATCACCGGTATGGACCAGTCAGCTTCGAGCCTGGCCCGTATCTACCCGAATCCGGCGGATCATTATATCATGGTATCGCTGGGCCAGGAGTTTGAGGGCGCAGATATGTATATCATGGATACTGCCGGAAAACTGGTGCTGTCGGATGTCTATGAAAGCGAAAACCAGCATGTGGATCTTTCGGGCATGCAACCGGGGATCTATTTTATGAAAGTGGTGAAACTGGACAGAACCGCCAGTGCATCATTTGTGATAGAATAACACTGAAAAACAAGAGGTTGTCCTGAAAATCAGTTAAATACCAGGAGTCAGATAAGCACTTTGAGTCAATACTGATTTACCGGGCAACCTCTCCTTAACCATATGTATTATATCAGAACACTCTTCGCTTTGGGTGTTGTTCTGATGCTGGTCACATGTGAATGCCAGACCAGCAGTCAGTACCAGTCACCCGGATGGGGAATGATGGATTCCATCCTGAACCAGATCCAGGAGCCCTTGTTTCCTGAACGTGTGGTTCAGATTAAAAGGACTGATCCTGATCTGGAGGGTCATGACTATTCGGAATCCATAAACCGGGCCATTCAAAACATAAGCGAGCAGGGAGGTGGAACGGTGCTGATCCCGGAAGGGATCTACCATACGGGTCCCATCCGGTTGCTGGATAATGTCAGGATCCATCTGGAAGAGGGGGCTGAATTAAGGTTTTCCACCGATCCATCCGATTATCTTCCTGTGGTACAGACCCGATGGGAAGGGATCGACTGTTATAATTACCGGCCATTGATATATGCATCTCATGCGGAGAATGTGGCGATCACCGGAAAGGGGATCCTCAACGGAATGGCCGGTCCCGAAAATTGGTGGCCATGGAAGGGAAGAGAAGATTACGGTTATGAAGATGGGGACCCCAGTCAGCTTGATCAGGGATCACGGCCCCGGCTGGAGGAGTGCAACGAGAAACAGGTCCCGGTTAATGAACGAATTTTCGGAGCGGGATCCTATCTGAGGCCACAATTCATCCAATTCTTTCAGTGCCGGAACATCCTGATCGAAGATATTACTATTATCAGGTCACCTTTCTGGTTGATACATCCCCTGCTGTCAGAAAATATTATCATGCGCAGAGTGACCATGGAGAGCAGCGGGCCCAATAATGATGGCTGTGATCCGGAATCCTCAAAGAACATGCTTATCGAGGATTGTTTCTTTAATACCGGCGATGACTGCATAGCCATTAAATCAGGAAGGAACCAGGACGGCAGGAGATGGAACAGACCCAGTGAAAACATAGTCATCCGGAACTGCACCATGCACAACGGGCACGGAGGTGTTGTGATCGGCAGCGAGATATCCGGAGGCTGCAGGAATATATTCGCGGTAAACTCGGTAATGGACAGTCCGGGCCTGCAGCGGGCCATACGGATAAAGACCAATACACAAAGGGGTGGGGTGATTGAGAATATCTTCATTCGAAATATTAAGGTGGGCCAGGTGGATGAGGCTGTACTCAGGATCAACTGTCATTATGATAGCAAGAAGGAGGGGGAGGGAGAATTTGTGCCCTGTATCAGGAATATCCACCTGGTGAATGTGGAAAGCCGGGAAAGCATGCGTTCCCTTTACCTTGAAGGTGTGGAAGGCAAAAAGAGCATTTGTGATATTTTTGTGGTAGATTGTCATTTTAACGGCGTTAAGTCCGACCCGGTCATTTCAGAAGTCACGAACCTGGTAGCAGAAAATACATTTGTCAATGAGAAACAGGTTGATCGGTTTTAGTGCTGAACAGATATAAGAATTTGATGAAGCATATTCTATTCATATTTTTCATGATCGCCATCAGCTTTAAAATGATGGCAACCACCTATTATGTCTCTCCGGACGGAGATGATCAGAATGAAGGGACCACAATCGATCAGCCCCTGGGAACCATTTCCGGGGCGGTTGGGCTTGTCCAGCCGGGTGATACCATCCTTGTGAGGGGAGGTGAATATCTTCTGAACGGCAGGATCAAGATCTCGAATAGCGGGGAACCAGATAAGATCATCAGGCTGTGGGC
>CAYRLP010000082.1:7069-8645 GCA_964424935.1 uncultured Bacteroides sp. | reverse complement strand
CCTTCCACCCAGACGGGGGTATCTGTGAATTCGGGGATATACCGGGCTACCGGATCATCCAGCTGAAACATCCCTTCGTCATAGAGCATCATCAATGCGGCAGCCGTAATGGGCTTGGACATGGAATAGATACGGAAGATGGCATCTTCAGGAAGAATCCTCTGTTCCTCAATGTTAGCAAAGCCGAACGTACTGCGGTGTACGTTCTCTCCATCTTTCAGAATAAGCGTGGCGACGCAGGGGAGCTGACCCTGGTCCACGTAAGCTTTCATTTTGGTGTCAGCCAGGTTAAGCGTATCGATGGAGAGACCGGCAATGGTTTTACCGGATTTGGAACATGAGAAAGAAAGGATTAGGATTAACGCCATGGAAATGGCAACCGGGATTTGAAGAGATCTGATTCTTTTCATGGAACGTTTTTTATTATGTCAAAACAAGTTATGATTTATTTTGAACATGATATAGATTTTGTTCCCTGACATTAGATTTCAGGTCATGAATTTAGTAATTTAAAAAGGATCAGGTCTGAACTGGATCTGAAATTCGGTGATGCCGTCCTCGCGGGTCCGTAAGCTGAATTCACTGTTATGGTTCAGGAGGATCTCCCGGATAAGGGTGAGACCGATGCCCTGTCCTGTCTTCTTTGAAGTATAGAAGGGTTCAAACAATCTGGGAGCGGTTTCAGCAGGGATGGGTACTCCGTCGTTTTCAACGGTAAGCACGACGGGCGGATCAGAAGCGGTGATGTGGATCGTGCCGCCTGCGGAGGTGCCGGGGTCCGATCCGATTTGCTTACTCCGGGAGCCTGTATTTCGGGTGTGTATGGCCTCCATGGCGTTTTTCAGGATGTTTATCAATACTAGCTCCAACTGCTGGTTATCGAAGGGAATGACCGGACCCGTGTCGGGAAATCTGGTTTCAACCTGAATACGTCCTGCTTCCAGGTCAGTCCGGAAGTAGATCAGCAGGTGATGGATGCAATCCTGGAGGTCACACGCTGTGATATCAGGCTGGGGGATCTTTACAATTTCTGAAAAACGGCCCGTGAACTGTTTCAGGTTCTCCATCCGTTCCCGGGCGGTTTGCAGCGCATCGATAAAATCGGTTGCCCCTCCGGAGGTCATATCCGACCGGAAAAAGTGGATGGTAGATTCGATGATGGAGTTCACAGCGCCCACACTGTTGTTGATCTCGTGGGAGATCATACGGATCACTTTTTCATAACCCTGCCTCTCGGCCTGGATTAGTTCACTGGTGAGTTCCTCGATGAAAAAGAAAGAGCGTTTTAAGCCCCGGTCCATAAAATAGGCCCGGTAACAGCGGTACTTTCCCAGTCCTTCGGTTTTCACGAGTTTCGATTCGTTCACTTCCAGCCCGGCAAGCGTTTTGCCCCATAGAGCTGGCAAGGATTTCAGGGGAAGCGGTTCCCGGGGGGTGGCCGGAAGCTTCATGATCCGTTCTGCAGCAGGATTGATCACAACAATATGTCCATGGGCATCTAGCATCACGATCCCGGAAAGTGAGGCATCGATAAGCTTGCCCAGCAAGATGTTTTTCTCGCTGGTGATGGTCCGTT
>CAYRLP010000082.1:0-7059 GCA_964424935.1 uncultured Bacteroides sp. | reverse complement strand
ACGGAAGAAGACAAAGGTAAGTACGGCACAGAGTATGACCAGTGCCTCGCATACCATGAACAGGTTGCGGTTCAGGGGATAAATGGCGACAGAGACCCCGGCCAGGGCCAGGTAAATGAATGCAGTGGAAAGAATGTACCTGGTTCTGATCTTCACGCCGGATCAGTTTTTAGGTGTATGGGGGATCCCGTATTTCTCCAGGCGCCTGTAAAGCGTACCACGGCTAAGACCCAGCGAACTGGCCACTTTTGTTAAGTTGTTCTTGTACTGGGCGATGGAACGGATGATCATCTCCTTTTCGATCTCATCCAGGGTCATGGTTCCCGGGGGAGGAAGCTCCCCTCTGGCCTGTTGAACGGTCACCTGTTTCAGGGCTTTTTCCAGGTCGGGGATACGCAGCTCCTGCTGTCCTGACATGAGCCAGGTCCGTTCAAGCAGGTTTTTTAGTTCCCGGATGTTCCCCGGAAAGGGAAGCCCCGAAAGCCAATGGAGGGCCTGTTTGCTGATCGAGATCGGACCGGTCCCGTAAACCTGGCGGGCCTCCTCCAGAAAATGGGTTGTCAGGCGGGGAATATCGCTACGGCGGTTCCTGAGGGGGGGCAGGTTGAGGGTGATCAGGTTGATCCGGTAAAAGAGGTCTTCCCGGAAGCTTCCTTTTTCAACCATCTTTTTAAGGTCGTGGTTCGTGGCGCATATCACCCTTACGTCCACGGTCCTGATACGGCTGTCACCCACTACCTGATAGGTCCTGTCCTGAAGGACCCGCAGCAGTTTCACCTGGGATTTCATGTCCAGGTCACCGATTTCGTCGAGGAAGATCGTGCCGCCATCGGCCCGTTCGAAACTTCCCTTCCGGTCGGCGTAGGCATCGGTAAAGGCCCCTTTTTTATGTCCGAACATCTCGCTCTCGAAAAGGGTATGGGGAATGGCCCCCAGGTTGAC
This sequence comes from uncultured Bacteroides sp., assembly GCA_964424935.1. GTDB lineage: Bacteria > Bacteroidota > Bacteroidia > Bacteroidales. Next base: position 6,117 of record CAYRLP010000082.1, on the reverse strand, counting down.
CTTGACGAAGGGCTTGTTCTGTCTGTTGCTGTTCCGATGGATGGCTTCGGCCACCAGTTCCTTCCCGGTACCGCTTTCCCCCAGGATAAGAACCTGTGCATCGGTCTGGCTGATGCGACCCACTGATTCCAGGACGGAGAGGAACGCGGGATCGGTCCCGACCAGTCCGCTGAAATCATGGCTTTGCTCCAGCTCGGAGCGCTTAACTTCCTTATTTTGATCGGGAATGACGTTCAAGGCCAGTGCGGTGTGGACAGCCTGGAGAAAACTCTCGTTCTGCCAGGGTTTGCTGATAAAATCAAAAGCTCCCAGTTTTATTCCCTCCACGGCCAGCGAAATGGAGGCCCAGGCCGTGATCAGGATCACCGGGAGACCGGGATAATCGCGGACAAGCTCCGGCAGGAAATCCAGCCCCTCCCGCCCGGAGGTTTCGTTGCTGAAGTTTAGGTCCAGGATGACCAGGGAAGGGACCAGCTGCTTCAGAAGGGCCCGGCCCGCAGCCGGGTCGGAAGCCAGCTCCGTTTCGTAACCCGCTTGTTTTAATAACAGCCCGATGGAGCTGCGTACGGCCGGATCATCGTCAATTATCAGGATCATGATTGCTTGCTGTCCCAAATGTACAAGTTCTGAATCACTTTAGAGCCCCGGGGCTCAATTTACCTGCATTCCGTCGAACAGATGGATCACCCGATCCGTCCGTTTACTGAGATTTTCATCGTGTGTCACCATGATCACGGTGGTCTTTTCCTCCCGGTTCAGTTTTTCCAGGATCCCGATTATGTTTTCACCCATCTTACTGTCCAGGTTTCCCGTGGGCTCATCCGCGAGGATGATCTCCGGTCTTCCTACGACGGCCCGGGCAATGGCCACCCGTTGTTTCTGTCCCCCCGAGAGCTGGGAGGGGTAGTGGCGGGTCCGTGTACTCAGACCGACCCGTTCCAGGGCTTCCAGGGCCATCCCCCTGCGCTTCTTTCCGGAGATCCCCTTGCGGTAAAGCAACGGAAGTTCCACATTATCGAGCACGGGCAGGTCATTGATCAGATGAAAACTCTGGAAGACGAATCCCAGCTTTGCATTCCGGAAGGCGGCCAGTTCTTTATCGGACCAGCTTTCAAACCGGTTCCCGTCAATGTCTACGCTTCCCCCGGTCGGTTCATCCAGCAATCCGATCAGGTTGAGCAGGGTACTTTTACCACAGCCGGAAGGTCCCATGACTGAGAGGAACTCTCCGTCTTTCACCTCCAGGTTGATCTGGTTCAATGCCTGGGTTTCGATCTCATCCGTGGTATAGACTTTCTCCAGGTCTTTCAGGATAATCATGTGTTTTGGATTTTAAGTTATCAATTCATTCATAGGTCGTTGTAATCGGTCATTCTTCGTGCAGCGCTACGGCCGGGAGGATTTTGGTCGCCTGCGAACTGGGGAGCAGAACACAGCTTGTTACCAGGAAATAGATCACCACAGCGGCCAGTACCATGGAGATAATGTATACCCGGGAATCCAATCCGAACAGTCCCAGGATAGGAGCCTGGGCTGCCAGGATCAAACCCGGGATGACCGCCACTGTTGTAAGCACCACCATCTCCCCCACAAACTGCCTGTAGATATGCCCCTTATTGGCACCAACGGCCATGCGGAGTCCGATCTCGGAACGGCGCAGGGTAATGTTGTACCACATGACACCGAACATCCCGAAAAGCACGTTCAGGAAGAGGGCCAGGATCACCAGGAAAATGGCCACCAGGGGCAGCCAGGTACTCCGGACATATCTGGCATGGTCCCTTTCCATGGACTGAATGGTAAGTACGATCCCGTTGTATCGCTGGGCCACCTGGGCAATCAGGTCCGGTTCAAATGTTTCGGGCAGGGAACCAGAGGTTTGCATAAATACGCTCTGCCCGACATAACTGCCATTCATACATATCCCTCTTTCGTAAGGAAGATCCTCCACATCTACCTGTCGCAGAATAAGGGTTGCTTCAGGACGGGTATAGTCCCCCTTGTGCTTAATATCCCTGCAGACGCCCACGACTTTGCATTGCCATCCGCAATAGTCCACGATCTCGCCCAGTGCATTTCCGTTTCCGAAAAGCAGTGTTCTGAGCAGCTGGCTCACCACCGCGGGACGGTTCGCCGATGCGTTGTCCCCGGGTTCGAACCAGCGTCCTTCCGTCATTTCGATCCCCATGGCCCGGCTGAATTCATCGTCAGTGAACATCTCGTTAACCTGGTCGTTGGGAATGGCCAGCTCGCCGTACTTGAGCGGCCTGGAGGGGTACATGAATCCTTTGTTGAAGAAGAAGCTGCTGAAGCACTTGGAAAGTTCGGTCACACCAGGATAATTCCTGATGAATTCCGTGATGTTTCCGACATCCTGTTCAAAACTGTCCTGGTCGGTTACCGTGGATTCATCCACACTGATCTTGTATATGTTCTCGTATTCAAATCCCAAAGGGTACTTACTGTTTTGCACCTGTTTCACCATGAAGGAGATGATCAGGAAGAACGCCAGGTAGGAGAGCAGCAGCTCCACCAGGAGCACGATCCGGCTGTTGCGGCGGGCAAATAGTCTTTTAAGGATAGTTAGTCTCATGATTCCCAGGATTTATTCTGAACTGTTCAGGCATTCAACAATACGGGCCCTGGCCATGGTGACCGAAGGCAGGATGCCCGAGAGTATACCAATTGCCAGGATCGCCGCCATGCTAATGATAAAACCGGCATAATTCATTTTCATATAAACGCCGCCCAGGGCGTCGGTCCGGTTGAGGATCGAAATGATCACTGCCGATAATAAAATAGAGAGGATCCCACCTGCAATGGTGATCACCACATTCTCGAACAGGAACTGTCCGGTGAGTTTCCGGATGGTAGCCCCGAAGGTTTTGCGTACTCCGATCTCTGAAAGCCGCTCGTACACCCTGTTGATATTGATATTGACCAGATTGATGGCAGGAAGGAGAATAAAAAGGAAGACCAGCAGCAGGCCGGCGATATAGAGCGGTTTTTTAATATCCTTATGGTATTGGAAATAGGTGACTGCCAGTGCCTCGATCCGTTTCAGGTAACTGTCGCGGACCAGCGAACCATCTATGCGGTTAAAAGCATCGGTATTCTCAAAGGTAACATAGGTTAGCTTTTGTTTGAACTCCCCGTTCATTTTCTCGAAGTCGTTACGGTTATCTGCCAGTAACAGCACCCTGGAGAAATTGGCGTAGAAATAGTCGGAATGGAAGCTCTCCAGACAGGAATAGGGGATGTATAGATTGGCAGCAATACGATACATGGTGATATCGGTGTTCTCCACTACACCCGCCACTTTGAACATTCGGTTCTTGATCCGGATCTCCTCTCCGGCTGCATCGATGGTGCCAAATACATCCATGCTGGTCTTCCGGTCGATCACCGCCACACGGGCCCCCTGTTCGTACTCTGCAAGATTATAGGGCCGGCCACTCAGGAACCTGAAGTCGGTGATCTCCCAGAAAACATCATCGGTGTAAAGCACACTTGCATCTGTCATGCTGGTACCATGGTAGATCCTTTCCCTGGTATTGAATCTTGATATAACGCTTACCAGTTTCGGGGTTTTCATGGTCTTAACATACCTCTGTACGAACCACAGGTTGGGTGGATTCTCATTGTGCTGGTTGACCGTACCGTCGTCCCTTTCCTCCTCCCATATCAGATTGTCCAGGTAAAACACTTTCCTGAAGTTGGAACGGGGCGACCGGTAGTTGTTGATCTGGACCAGGAAGGAGGTGACCAGGACGATGAAGGTGACTGGGATGATGATCCCTGCCAGGGTAACTGCGGTGTACACCTTTTTCCGGCGCAGCACTTTCAGGGTCAGTTTCAGATAGTTCCGTAGCATAATTTGTTAATTTTCAATCAGTGATCGCTTATTTTCAAAGTCGTACAGGGTGAACATCCGGAGGCTGTACCAGGTGGTCCAGAAATCCATCAGAGCAAGGATGTAGTCCTGCTTCGCCAGGTCCTTTTCCTCCTGGGCAATATTGTATTCGGTCAGGCTGATGTCACCCGCGATATACCGGTCGTGCGCGATTCCGTAGCGTTCGTTGGCCACCCGGTCCGCTTCTTTGGTGAAGCCAATGAATTCGAGCAGCATCTCCAGACGCTTGCAGCTGGTGAGGACTTCCTGTTCCAGGACCAGGGAATCCTGCTTTACGGTATATTCCACCAGTTTGAGGTTGGCCTCGGCGGTTTTCCGGGCGGCCTTGGAACGTCCCCAGTCCAGGATGGGCACCGTGATCCCCATGTTGACCGTTCCGGAGGGTGCGGGATCCTTGTAGATCTCCGGAACCCTGTTGGCAATGTTCGAGGCCCCGTAGGTCAGGTAGAGTTCGGCCTTAAACCCGCTTTCCCTGCGGGCTTTTTCCAGATCCCGTTGCGCTTCGGTCAGCTGCTGGCTGAATTCAAGGGCTTTCAGGCCGTTCTCCATGGCCAGGGTGATGGCCAGGCTGTCGTCGATCTGAACGCCCGGGACCTGGTCCGGCAATTCCAGGATCAGATCCCGGGTGGACGGAAAGCCAGTGTAGGATATCAGTTCCAGCTGACTTGTTTCACTGGAAAGGCGGAATCGGGCCTTTGACTTGGTTGCGGCCAGTACACCGTGCTCCAGCTGGAGCAGTTCGTTGCGGGAGATCTTCCCCATTTCATAACGCTCCTGTCCGATCCTGTAGATGGATTCGGCATGCTCCTGGTTGAGTTCGGAGATCCGGAGACTGATCTGGGCCAGCAGCAGGTTGAAGAACCTTACCACGGTCTGGTATGCCACCTCTTCGTTTGCCTCGGCAAATTCCCGGAGCGAAGCTTCGTATTTGAGGGGTTCCAGTTCTTTCATCCATTTGAGCTCGTTAAAGCCGAATATGGGTTGCTGGAATCCGATGTAATAGGGGGATCCGTTGTAGCTGGTGATGTCCTGGCCGAATTCATCCAGGCGGGCCAAATCGGAGCTCAGGAACATCTTACCGCCGGTGAATGCGATGTTCTGTTCCAGGGTAAGGTCCATACTGGACTGGGCCTGGTTCACCGTACGGTAGGCGACGCTTCCGTCCTGCTGAACGACCGGGATACTTGTATTCTGGTAGAACGGCAGGGTGGAGTTAAGCACCAGCCTGGGCCTGAGCTGGGATTTATAGGAGCGGTACTGCCAGTACTTGTTCTCTTTCCTGGTACTGTTTTTCATGGATTCGGGGGAGTGGTCCTGGGCATAGAGGATGAGTTCCCGGAGGGTATAAATCTGCCCTTGGGTCCTTACCGGTAGTATCAGCAGCAGGAAAATGAGTACTGTCGGCGGGATCCGGAGGGGATGGTTCTGACTCTTTCTTTGGCTCACGTTCTGTTCTTATTTCAAAACAATCATCTCGTATCTTTCATATTCCGACAGGTCGTTGGTCACGATCTGTTCTCCGGGAGCAAGACCATCCAGGATCTCCACATATTCCACATTGCTTTCCCCGAACCGGACCTTCCTGCGGTGCAATTTGTTGTCTGCGGCAACGAAGACATTCTGAACAGCTGCGCCTTTGTAAAAGGCACCGTTGGCTACCCGGATGACGGAATCCTTGAAATCTTTTACGACGTATAGTTCCACCTTCAGATTGGGCCTAAGCAACGGATAATCCCGCTGGTCAAGCCTCACCCGGAACTGCACCGTATTATTGGATATGGCGGGCGAGATGCTTACAACCCTTCCGGAGATCTCTTCCCCGTTGTTGAATCGGACCGTGACCATGCTGCCTGTATGCAGGCTGGTGGCATACCGGTCCGATATGGTCCCGGTGACCTCGTAGCTGTCCAGATTGGCGATCTTCACCAGTTCATCGCCGGGGAGGACCGCGAGCCCGATCTGGTTGACAATGCTGGTCACCACCCCTTCACGTTCCGCGATGATCGTGCAGCGGGAAAGGGTAGCCTCCAGCTCCCTCACCTGCTTCTGCTGGATACTGATCTGGTAGTTGAGTTCGGTAAGGTCGGCCTGCGTGGATCGTTCACTGTTCTCAATGGTTTGCCTGATCTGATCCAGTTCCAGTTCTGCGATCTTCAGGTTCAGCCGGGCATTCTCGATCTTCTCCCGGCTGCTTCCCCCGATAC
>CAYRLP010000081.1:0-8753 GCA_964424935.1 uncultured Bacteroides sp. | reverse complement strand
AACTCCCACTTCGGGTTCAGTAACGGGAACACCTATCCCACCATCGCCGTTCCTTACCCGATGCATGCCTTCTCCCCGCAGACGGGGAAAAACGGTGACGGGTGGAAATACCAGTATTCGGCTTCCACCATACGCGGGTTCCAGCAGGTGCATCAGTGCAGCCCATGGGTCAATGACTATGCGGTCTTTTCTCTGATGCCCTTATCAGGCTCCCTCGTGGTGGGTGAAGAGGAACGGGCAAGTTCGTTTTCACACGGGAATGAAGTGGCCAAGCCTCATTATTACCGGGTCCGTTTCGACAACGGGATCACCACTGAAATCTCACCTTCCGAAAGAAGCGGGCACATGCGCTTCACATTTCCCAGGGGAAAAGAGGCCTGGCTGGTTTTTGACGGGTACACCGGAACAAGCCGGGTGAAAATTGATACAGAGAGTCGGAAAATAACCGGATATGTGAGGAACGGGAACCTGATTCCTGAAAATTTCAGATGCTATTTTGTCCTAGAATTTGACCAGCCGTTCCAGGCATACGGCACCTGGGAGAACCGGAATAACGGAATGACCCCGGGAAACTCAGTTGCTGAAGGGGAGGGAGCCGGGGCCTATGTGCGCTTTCCAAAGGGGGCAACGGTTCAAGTGCGGCTTGCCTCCTCGTATATCAGTCCCGCCCAGGCGGCGTTGAATCTGAAACAGGAGGTCGGTACCCATGAATCCTTTGAGGATACCAGGGAAGAAGCCGCGCGTTTGTGGAATGAGCTGCTGGGCCGTGCGAAGGTGGAGGGTGGCAGCGACGAAGATCTTGCAACCTTTTACTCCTGTCTTTTCAGGGCCAACCTGTTCTCCCATAAGTTCTATGAAATCGATTCAACGGGCAGCCCCTGCTATTTCAGTCCCTACGACGGACAGATCCACCGGGGATATATGTTCACGGACAATGGATTCTGGGATACCTTCCGGAGTCAGTTCCCCCTGACCAACATTTTGCATCCGACCATGCAGGGACGTTATATGCAATCCCTGCTGGATGCACAGGAGCAATGCGGGTGGTTACCCACCTGGTCCTGTCCCGGGCCTTCCGGAATCATGATCGGCAACCACGCCATCTCCCTCCTGGCAGATGCCTGGGCCAAAGGGATCAGGGGATTTGACCCGGAACAGGCCTTAAAGGCCTATTTTCATGAGATTACCGGGGTAAGCCCCTGGCGGGGCTCCAGCGGACGGGAGGCTTATGAAGATTATTTCCAGCTGGGGTATATCCCCTATCCGGAGGTGGGTGAAGCCACCGCCAAAACCCTGGAATACGCTTACGATGATTTCTGTGCCTACAATTTGGCCCGGGCCATTGGAAATGATTTTTACGCCCAGGTGTTTGGCCGTCAGATGTACAACTACAAAAATGTCTGGGATCCCTCGGTGGGTTTCGTCCGGGGGCGTTTGAAGGACGGTAGCTGGAGGCCCGATTTCAACCCCTACGAGTGGGGCGGCCCGTTCACAGAGGCCAATGCGTTTCAATATTCCTGGTCCGTTTTTCATGATATAAACGGATTGATCAATCTGATGGGTGGAGAAGCTGCTTTTGGAACAAAGCTGGATTCCCTGTTCGAAGGGCCTCCGGTATACGAGGTTGGAACCTACGGTCGTGTGATCCATGAAATGGAAGAGATGGTGCAGGCCAATATGGGACAATATGCACATGGGAACCAACCTGTTCAGCATGTTTCCTATCTGTATAATTACATACGGCAACCCTGGAAAACGCAGGCCCGGGTACGGGAGGTGATGCGCAGGTTATATGATGCCACAGAAAACGGGTATCCCGGAGATGAGGACCAAGGGGGCCTGTCCTCCTGGTATGTGCTGAGTGCCCTGGGAATTTACAGTGTCTGCCCAGGAACCGATCAGTATGTAATTGGGAGCCCGGTGTTCCGGAAAGCCACAATCCGGCTGGAGAACGGAAATGAATTCGTGATTGAAGCATCGAATAACAGTCCCCGGAATGTTTATATCCAGTCGGCCACCCTGAATGGTGAACCCTATACCAGAAACTGGATTACCTTCGGGGACATTACTCAGGGGGGTATATTGCATTTTGAAATGGGGGATCAACCCAATCTGGAACGGGGCACCGGGGACGGGGATCTGCCTTTTTCTTTATCTTCCGAACCAACCTTTAAAAATCGCTTTTGAAACGTGAATTACACTCCACGAATTCGTTTTTTGTATTCACCCAGGGCTTCATCGAGTCGCTGATGAGCCGTCGTATCACCTGGAATATTATGGGATGGATGAATAAAGAGTTTGACCCCCCTTTCTGCCAGTATCTCGGCTACGGTCGTAACCGTCATCCATACAGTGGTGATAAAGCCCATGGTGGAAACAGGGCCTATTTTATCCATGTGATTTTTCAAAGGAACTGAAGCATCCATGGCAGGGACACAGGTGTCGACCACAATATCGGCCAGTTCAAAAAGGGTTTTCCCGGAGCTGTGCCTGGTCTTTTTACCCTTTGCTTCTGCCGCTGAACCGTACACGATCACCTTCATGTCTCTGGATCTCGCTTCCAGGGCCACATCGATGTTTACCGCATTGATCCCTGTATGGGAAAAGATCCACATGCAATCATTCTTATCGAAGTTCCAGCCCTTCATGATTTCTTTGCCGTAACCTTCCACCCGCTCCAGGAACACAAATTGCTGAACACTCATACCACCCACAATATTGGTGAAGAAGGTCAGAGGCAGTTCAATTATAGGGTGAAAGCCCACGAATCCCCCGATCCGCGGATACATCTCTTCGATGGGCAGGGTAGCATGACCGCATCCGAATGTATGAACCCATCTCTCTCTTTCAATGGAATCGGCCATGACGTGGGCAGCTTTCCGAATGTTCTCCATCTGGGTAGCTTCTATGGCATTCATCACTTCCATTGCATTATTAAACCATTGTTTTGCCAGCATTTTTACAAATTTATGTTATGAACTCTTTATTTCAGGATTCTCATTGTTTTTCAGGGCAACTATGATCAGAAATACCTGGATGAACAATCCAGCTGAAATCACTACGGGCAAAACCCGGGTTCCCCAGGTATTTGCGATGAATCCCATCCCGTAGTTGCAGATCATGTTCCCCAGAAGGGCCAGGACCAGTACCAGGCTGAGGGCCGTTCCGCTCAACCTGGCAAATCGCGTGGATACCTGTCCCATGATAACAGGAAAACAGGCAGCAAAACCGGCGCCCAGAAAGACCATTCCTGTATAGATACTGAACCTAAATTCTGTCAGAAGGAGGATTATGGTACCTGTGATTGATAAGGCTATACTCATTATCAGCACCAGGCTAGACCGGACATGATGGAGTGCCCATCCCAGGATCAACCGCATGAAGGTCATCCCCGCAACAAGACAGGTCAGACTGAACAGGGCATGCTGATTCAGAAATGTTTTGTTTTCCTGCAGAAATGTTGTGCTCCAGTTATTGGCCAGCCCTTCCATTCCGCTTTGAATAAACAGGATGAATCCCATAATAAGAATCCAGCGGTTTTTTATTAACCCGGAAGCCTCTTTCAGAGGAAATCCCTGGGGATGCTTAGGAGCCGGGAACTCTATAATCAAATAAAAAATGGAAACAACCAGCACAAAAATCCCGATTCGGGAAAGAATACGGTCATAGGATAGTACAGGGCTTAAGATGCCCAGCAGGAACGGAACCCCCAGGGCTCCTATGCCAAAGAACACGCCCAGAAGGCTCAATCGTGCCCCGCGATCTCCTTCCGCTGTTTCAGCCGCCAGTGCATTGGTCCCTCCGTTGATGGCCCCTCCACCCAGGCCGATCAGGAATACGGATATTCGCAGAATCATGATATTGGTAGTAAGCGCTATTCCCTCTATCCCCGCAAAGACCAGCATACCAGAAGCGAATAAAAGTATCTTATAACCGTAGCGGTCTACTACCGGACCGAAAACCAGTGATCCCAGCAATAAGCCAAACGGTAACACAGATAGGAGGGAACCAGTTTCCAGATCTGTCAACTTAAAGAGATCCCGCAGATGCGGCAGGACGGATCCAAGCGCAATCAACACCACTCCAAAAAGCAACATGCCCAGGCTTGCCGCAAGGAAGTCCAGCCAGTTATGATAAGTTCTTTTTCCCCTGATCATTTTGGAATGAACATATTTTTAAGGCCATATAACCGGCGCCAATCAGGCCTGCATCACCCTTCAGTGTGCTGGCTGAAAGTTCTACCTGCTTGATACTGACGGGCTGTGCCCACTTCACGGCATGTTCAAAAATCCTGTCAAGCAAGTCTGTGGCTGGTCCGAAGACACCACCGCCAAAGATGATTTTTTCAGGATTGAAAATGCTGACCAGGTTGGCTACGGCCATGCCCCAGTATTCGATGAACTCTTCGATGACCTGGATGGCTATCCGGTCATTTTTAGCATATGCCATAAAAACATCCCTGGTAGTTATCTGTCCTGCAGCCAGATACCTGCTTTCCATCCCTTGTTTCATCAGTTTTTCCGCGTTCCTGACGATGCCGGTACCGGATGCATAGAATTCAAACTGACCACAGGGACCGTAGTCATTCCTATAGAGTCGATCGAAAGTCATCCACCCTATGGCCCCTGCAATTCCGTTCATCCCGTTAATCAGATGTCCATCGGACAGAATCCCCATTCCAATTCCCGTTCCCACGGCCAGGAACAGTGCATGCTTACATCCCTTTGCGCTCCCTTTCCAGATCTCTCCCATCATGGCACAGTTCCTGTCGCTTTCAATACAGAGGGGGGTATCTGAATCACTTAAGACATTTTTGACTTCTCTGTGAAGGGGGTAAGCTTCCCAATCCGGTATATTGGGCGCCCATACGGTTCCTTCCTTTGGGTCGCTGATACCCGGAACACAAATTCCAACAGAAAGGATCCTGTAATTGTTTTCGCGGGCAGATCCTTCAAGATCAAGCAATTGTTTGGTGATTAATGCCCCTGCTTCAGCGCCTCCTTTCCCCTCTAGAAAGAGTTCTGTTTTGTAGATGATATCGCCATTCTCCGATAAAAGGGCCCCGGAGAGTTTTGTGCCTCCAAGATCTATCCCTATGACCGTACCCTTTCCGGCAGGCTGAACCTTACTCATGACTCAAAATTCTGTAATTCCGGCGGAGTATATTCTATAAATATGGTAAAAATACGCCAGTTTACAATCCGTTCTTGAGTTCAGTAAATCCTGCATCATTTTTCCATTAAAGCTGGTCATGTGTTAAAATCCTTCGAAAAGTTGACTTCGCTTTTCTCATTTTATATATTGTACGACTGGTCGGTCAAAATAAAAAACCATGCCGAGAACAACTGCACAACTGGAAGAATTACGGGAAGAAAAACTGGCCCACATCCTTGAAAAGTCCATGGAGCTCTTCGCTGAAAAAGGGTATGACGGGACTTCGACGGCCATGATTGCCAGTGCATCCGGCATTTCCAAGGGTCTGCTCTACCACTATATCGGAAGTAAGAAGCAGCTGATCCGGGAGATCGTGCGGATCGGATTTGAGAAAGTATCAACCTTTTTTGACCGAAACCGGGACGGCCTGCTGACCGGGGACGAGTTTGCCTATTTTGTACGAAACTCTTTTGAGGTAATTAAAGAGAATCTACACTACTATCAACTCCTACTGAAACTCTCTGTCATTCCCAAGATCCGGATAATTATGGAGGAGGAATTCTCGTATCTGAGAATCAGGGAGGGAATGAAACAAAAGCTCGAACATTACTTTGAGACCCATTTTGAACAACCGGAAAAGGAGTTCGCGACCTATTATGCCATGCATGAAGGGTTGGGCGCACTAATACTGCTCAGAATTGATGATTTCGATGATGCCTTTATCAACCAGGTCATTGAAAGGATCATTGAAATGTTCAAGAGGTAAAATAACAGAATCATTGTAACGATTTAATCAATGTAGTGATGAATCAGGCTATCTCAAGCTTGGTCGTTAGACTGGCAGACTACCGCATCGCCAGGAAAATTTTGCTTCCTCAGCTGGAAAAGGAGATTTATCACAAACTTAATTCAAACAGGCCTGAGGAAATAGAAGGGATCAAGCACAAACAGTACGACTGGGTGAAGGCCCTGGTCGCCGGAATAGCCCGGAATCTTGACAAAGGAATCATTCAAAAGAATGTGTTGAAACGGCTGGTGCAGGTCCTTGTAAAAGGAGCCTTTCACGAAAACCGGGAGGCATTCAGGCGCGATCTGGATCAGTATAAGTCCATGCATGGGGTGGATGCACCCACATTTTTCGTCATTTCCCCGAGCCAGCGCTGCAACCTGAATTGCAAAGGCTGTTATGCCGGGAGTAACGCCACAACCTCCCCAACCCTTGAATACCATCGCATTGAGCATCTTATCAAAGAGTTTCACGAGGAGGCCAATGGCCGGTTCATCGTACTCAGCGGAGGGGAACCCCTCCTATACAAAAGTGAAGGAAAGACATTACTGGATCTTGCAAGACAATTCCAGGACATGTTTTTCATGTTTTACTCCAACGGGACTCTGATCGATCAGTCTGTGGCGGATGAATTTGCCGGACTGGGGAACCTGATCCCCTGCATCTCGGTGGAGGGATTCGAGCAGGAAACGGATCAGAGACGGGGCCGGGGAGTCTATCAGCTTATCCTGGGTGCGTTGTCAGCCCTTCGCAGTGCAGGGGTACCCATCATCCTTTCGGTCACCTCCACCTCGCAGAATGTGGACCTGCTTTTAAAAGATGAGTTTTATGATTTTTATTTTATGGATCAGGGAGCCTCCTATATGTGGCAGTTCCAGTTCATGCCCATCGGCCGGGGTAAGGAGGTGTTTGAATTAATGCCCACTCCAAAGCAACGCGTATGCCTATACCGGAAGTGGGAATACCTGCTGAAAGAGAAAAAATATTGTGTAGCTGATTTCTGGAACAGTGGTGTGCTTACAGAAGGCTGTATCGCTTATGGCAGAAGGGGCGGGTACCTCTACATCGATTGGAACGGCAATGTCATGCCCTGTGTGTTTGTGCCATATGTGGTGGATAATATCATCAAGGCCCAGGATGAAGGCAGGAACCTGGCCAGCATCCTGAAATCCCCCATGCTGGTCAACGGACGTAACTGGCAGCGCAAATATGCCCTGGACCATCTGGACAATCCGCAGAATATGCTGATGCCCTGTTCCATCCGGGATCATTATAAGAATTTCCGTACACATATCATCACCGGTGAAAACAGGGGGGAGGACTCCTACTCCGATGCCATTCTGAAGGACATAGGCTACTATCAGAGAATGCTAGAGTACGACAGGGAGCTATCGGATCTGACCGAAGCAATCTGGCAGGAAGAATACCTGAAACAACAGGTGGAGGCGTGATCTTAATGACAGCATGACCTTATCTGAAGGAATTGTATTAGATTTCAGGTCTGAAACAATCCACACCTCCATCCATGAAGAACCTTCTGTTACTGTTTCTGTTTGCGGGCCTGATGGCCGCATGTGATGTAACGGAGGCCCCGGATGAGCAGAAGCTGCCTTCCGGGGGCCCCATTTCGCTGCATCCCCTGAACCCGCACTATTTCCTCTATAAGGGCCGACCCCTGGCACTGATCACCTCCGGGGAGCATTACGGAGCCGTACTCAACCTGGATTTTGACTACCGGGCCTATCTGCGAACCCTGTCGGCCCAGGGCATGAATTATACCCGGATCTTTACAGGTACCTACTTTGAGATTGAGGGACAGAGTTTCGGGATCCGGTACAATACCCTGGCACCGAGGAGGACAAGCATTATCACTCCATGGAGTATGGCAGTAAACGGGCGGACCGGGACGTGGAAATATGACCTGAGCTCCTGGAACCAGGCCTATTTTGAACGGTTGAAAGATTTCATGTCCCTTGCTGATTCCTGTAATATCATCGTGGAAGTTACCCTGTTTTCCTCCATTTACAGGGACGAACACTGGGACCAGTGCCCGCTGAATCCCGCTAACAATATCAATTTTACCGGTGATGTGACGCGTTTTGAGGCCCAGACCCTGGCTAACGGGGATCTCCTGTCTTACCAGGTGAGCTTCGTGAAGAAAATGGTCCATGAACTCAATGCATTCGATAATTTCTTTTTCGAGCTGCAGAACGAGCCCTGGTCAGACCATGCAGTGGCGGTTTACAACATAGTAAACAAAGAGGACCTGCAGGTCAATGACTGGACCTATAAAGCGGATTTTGCCTCGGAGGAGTCCCTGGCCTGGCAGGAAAAAATAGCATCGGTCATCGTGGAAGAGGAACGCAGTCTGGAAAAGAAGCACCTGGTCGCCCAGAACTATACCAATTACAAGGCCCCTGTTCCGGAAGTAAACCCGCAGATCTCCATTATAAACTTTCACTATGCCTGGCCCGAAGCCGTGGAATGGAACTACCACTACAACCGGGTGATAGGATTCGATGAATCGGGATTTGCAGGATCCGGCGACCAGGTTTACCGCAGACAGGCCTGGCAGTTCATGCTCAGCGGAGGAGGACTGTTCAACAGCCTGGATTATTCCTTCTATGTGGGCCATGAAGATGGTCTGGGTGAGAACCAGGCACCGGGAGGAGGAAGCCAGGCACTCCGCTCTCAGTTGAAAATACTTAGCGAGTTCCTCCATGGATTCAGCCTGACGGACCTGCACCCAGACTGCTCCTGTGTTCTTGGATCCCCGGGATTGATTCCCTATGTACTGTCTGATCCGAACCGG
>CAYRLP010000080.1:3305-8896 GCA_964424935.1 uncultured Bacteroides sp. | reverse complement strand
GCCTTGTAAAGCAATCTCCTCAGAATACGCGGAGGCAACATCTTTTTCAAGTTCTGAAAGAAGAGCAGATTGCTGACTCCCATCGGATTTATCAGGCTCTCGACGCCTTTTATATATTTCTCCTCATTCTGTATTTCCATGAGCCTGATTTCATATAGCAGGATAGGACTTTTACATAAACCTACTGGATAAATTGCACTTATAAAAATACGAAACTTGGAGAGGGACTTTTCAATTTATCATAAAGATTCTGCCGCCCTGTATTCCAGCATATTGGAACCTGAACGAAGCAAGTTCTTTTGTGCATCATCACCCACCTCCTCGTAGGTTACCTGATCGATTATTTCGATTTGGGAACCAAGCTGAATGGTCAGGGAAATCGTTTCGCCCTTGGATGAAAGTTTGAAATTCGTATGGATCTGATCCCGGATCACATCGAGATCATCACACCAGATCATAATGGAACTGTTTGGATCAATATTCTTTTTTTCCAGTCTGAACTTGGTCAGACTGTTTACATCATCCGTAATGTAGATTTTATATTTTGATAAACGAATGGTGCTATTTCCGGTGTTCTCTATTTTCACCCAATCAGCTTTGCTGCCAAACTCATTTGTTTCCTCTGTTCCTTTTGCAGCCAGTTCAACGATTCTCAAACCGGGCAGTTCCTCAGAGGCATTTACGGCCAGGGATTGTGCATGACCTTCGAATGAAAGCACAATGCCTAATAATAGTGCTAATTGTTTCATATTTCAAAGCTCACATTTTATATTATAATCAAAGTTGCGAATGTACTATCAAATTATTAATTAAATATTAAGCGATGTTAACAATCCAAAATCCTCATTTGTTCGCGCCCCAAAAACAAACTTCATACGGAATTGTTTAAACCACAGTATACACGCGACGTTGTTACATAAATCTTAGCCCATGAAAAAAATTGCTCTATTCATTCTTTTTCACCTGGTTATTTTCCAGGTACTGGAAGCACAGGAAGTTGAGACAGATCCCATATTAAAATCTGAAGTGAGTAAACTCGGATTTATGGAAGGTACATGGAAAGGCAGGGGCTGGATGATGAGCAGGGATGGGCAGCGACTGGAGTTTGAGCAGACCGAATCCGTGCAGTTCAAGCTTGACCACACGCTCCTGCTGATCGAGGGTCAGGGCCAGTCACACGGACAGATTGTGCACAACGCCCTGGCAGCAGTCACCTATAACAAAGAGGAAGGTGCTTATACCTTTACCTCCTGGCTGGCAAACGGACTCACTGGAAGTTATACCGCGAAACTGATCAATGACAGGTTTCTTTGGTATCCCAACGAATTTATCCGATACATTTTACTTATCAATGATCAGGGACAGTGGTATGAAACCGGTGAAATGAAACGCGGTGAGGAATGGATACAGATCTTCGAGATGACGCTGGATAAAATGTAAACAGCCGTAATTGCCCGGTTAAACTCTCGCATGAAAACCGCGAAATAGCGTTACTGGTTGGGGCGGATCCGTTTTTTCCGCAGAAAGATCCGGGCCAGTATACATCCGGAAATAACCAGCAGAATACCGATCCAGTAAAGGGAGGTCAATAACCAGTTGATCTCTGCCGATTTTGTGGTAAGATGGACGCCGTCGTATCTGATTATGGGATTCAGAACCAGGGTCGTAACATCATCCTTAACTTCTGTCCGGATATAGGAGTCTGTTTCTTCAAGTTTCAGGAGGGCCACCTCCGCATCATTGACAGTCTTTCTTACATGACCGTCCTGCCCGATAAATATTATGGTTGCTGCCTGGCTGATTTCAATCACCAGCGTATCTCCGGATATTCTCATGGATCTCAGGGCCAGGTCCGATTTTCCGTTTGTACCCTGGACCACGTAGGACCGGCCGGACCTCATGGCATTATATACTGCCGAGGGTATTTGGGAGTCCACATTTATCATGTTCCACGCCTTTCCCACTTCGTTTGCAGCGCTGATATCATGAACGTCGTCGTCTCCCAGGGCCCATGAAGGATGCCCGGCCGAGAGTGCCACATACAATAATTTGCCATAATATTTTTTCCGGTTATACACCTCGAACATGTCATAACCCGAAAGCTTTTTCAAAGGCCGGGGCTTGTAACCTTTCCGTAGTCCCGGGTGAGCCAGCGCGATAATTTCGGTATCGGGCCTCAGTCTTTTCAGGATATGCTGCTGCATATTGGGGGGCTGGTAATAAATATAGTCCCTCCATGTGACCTCCTTTGCCCCGATGTTTAACTGGTGGGATTTCCAGGCATTGTAGCCATGTTCATATACCGGGATGTATTCTTTAGCGTTGAGGACGTTCGGCAGGATCTGCATGTAATTGGAGATACCGATAATATCATATCCCATGTTTCTGTACACCTGATACAGGGCTTCCGGGGTTCCATTTCCGTTGGTCAACCTTTTCCATGCGATGGTATGGCCATGAAAATTGGCTTTGAGCCACAGGGGTTTCTGCTGTTCGTAGGGATTGTACCACTTATCACCATGAAAGGGCTGGTTATCCGCAAGTTTATAGATAGGACAGGTCAGATAGGGAAGAACAAAGGCCAGAAGAAGACCTGCGATTCCTATGAGAATGACTTTCCCGGTTTTTCTTAATATTCTTATCACGGCTCTGAGTTTGGTAGATGACCAAAAACTTATGGATATGGTTCAATCTGATTCGTACATTTATAAAAATAGATTGTTTTTGCAGGCACGTTTCCACGGATGATTACCACGGAATCGGGAGAAGAGATGGATTGGAAATAATCTCCGAATAGCTTCGCGGGATCCTGGTAGTACCTGTCAGAGCAGATAAAGACTCCGTTCCTGCCCAGCGTGTCCGTTTTTCCGTTCCAGATTCCGTATCCCCTCCAATCATTTCTGTTAAAGCAGCGTACGGTATATTTCCCCTGGATGGCCAGGTCAATCTCCCCGCTTAGAAACCACTTGTGCGAGAACAGGAACCATTCATCCGCGTTCAGGTCATTTTCTTCCAGGAATTCCGGGATGGCTTCCCATCCTACCAGATCCAGGGAGACGTCATTTTTGGAATCGATGCTTTTCTGCAGCAGTCCCCACCTGATATGGCCCAAACCCAGAAGCATCAGGACCAGGACCAGGATCACGGACAGTCGCAGGGTGATCCGCACCCATTTGAGCATGGCTGCCAGGGGAAGGGTGAGCAGAATATAACCCGGCAGGGTCCAGTGGGGCAGAATATAATTGAAAAAAGATACCAGAAGGAACAATAGCACGGGTACAGATCCGAAAAGAAAATAGAATTGCTGGTCCCGGTCCCCCTGTATGAGTCCTTTCCGGATGGTTTGCCAGATGACAACAAGAAAAGGAATAAAGGCCATGGGTGTCAGGTATGCGGCCTGCCCGCCAAGGGCCTGCAGAAATGAAAGAAGTGATATGCCGTCTCCTCCGGCCCTGTTCCCCTGAAAGGTAAAACTGATGAAATCATGCTGAACGTTCCACAGGATTACGGGGAGGAACGGGATCAGGGCTGAAAGGGCATACAGATAGGGACCCGGGGTCAGAAAGGTTCTGGGCCGGTACAGGACCAGCATAATGAAAAGGGAAAATCCGAGCAGGATGCCGTGGTATTTGGAAAGCATGGCAAACCCGGTCATCAATCCTGCAAAAATCCAGAAACGGATCCCTGATTCACGCATAAAAATGCGCCGGAGAGGAAAAAGGGCCAGGATCCAGAAGAATACAAGCCCGCTGTCGGGCAGGATCATGGTCCCGGTAAGAAGGAAAAAAAGCGGGATAAAGTTGTATAAACCGTAGGCCAGTACGGCGGAGGATTCGTCCAGGATGCTGCGGGCAAATTTGTAGAACAGCAGCCCGGATGCGGTAAACAGTGCAATGGCTCCCAGGCGAATATTAAATGCATTGGCCAGGTTTAGCAGATAAGGAAAGAACCCGGAAAGAAATCCCACGAACGGGGGATGATCGAAATAGCTCAGACTGGGCCGGATCGAGTAGGCATAATAATAAGCCTCATCAAAACCTGCTCCGGTAAGCGCGGCAATCAGGAGCCGGCCCGAAACGGAGATGAACAAAATCCACAGGACCGGTCTGGAAAAATGAAAGCGCAATTCCCCGTAGGTCCATAAAGAATTAATTAAAAAATTGGAAAGCATTCCGAATCCGATCCCCAGCAGATTGGCATACAAATAGGGGATTCCTACCCACTCCTTGAAAAATAGCAGTGCGGTAATCGTGATGAATATGGAACTGAAAGCAGCAGAGGCGTTATAACGCAAAAACCGCATAAAGAACTTTCCTGATCGCCGGGTTCGCCAGGTCCAGTTATCGTTGAGCAGGAAATTGGTGAATATGGATACCTCAATGGCAATGAATGAGCATAGATAAAAGGGCAGGTGGACAAATTCAAAAAGCACGTAAAGCAATCCCTGGTTCACAATGACTCCCGAAAGCCCTACCACTCCGAACTGAACAAACCGGATCCATTCATCACGACTATGAATCAGATCCCTGAACTGCTTTAAGATTCCCGACATTGCATAAATTCCTGTGAGTAAGAGGATGGGTATTCCGCTCAAATTTAGGCGGTTAATTTAGAGTCTTTTTATGAATGGACAATAATCTTCGGGCAATAATTTGTCATCAGAGCCTGGCTCTCACTTGGGTGAATGGGGTAATTAATGTAGCTTAGCGATGATTCGCCCAAAAACAGCATACAAATGAAAAAAACACTTTTAATCCTGGTTCTTCTGGGGATCGTTAATCTGAGCCGAGCCCAGGAAGTAATCCCGTTGAAATTCAAAAAGAATGAAGGCATAAGCTATGAAAATGCCGAGAAAAAATACTATTCCGGCGCCTGGCAAACCACGGTGGTAACCAATGTCTCCGAACCCTCCCTTACCGTTTTTCAGCCCTCAGAGGACAAAAAGAACGGAACGGCAGTCATTATTGCACCCGGGGGAGGTTTGTACGGCCTGAGTATCAACAGCGAAGGGATCGATGTGGCCCATTGGCTGGTTGCAAAGGGGGTCACCGCTTTTGTCCTGAAATACCACCTGGTCCCTTCCGGGGAAGACGGAACGACGGAAATATCGGAACTGATGGCAAGGGACCCGGATGCATTGATGAAAAAAGTGGGGGAAGTACTGCCCTCTTCCATCCAGGATGGATTAAATGCCGTGGCTTACGTAAGAGAACATGCGGAGAAATACGGAATTAATGCAGATAAAATAGGCTTTATGGAATTTTCAGCAGGCGGGGCGGTTACCCTGGGCGTGGGCTACCAGTGCAGCGTCGCGAATAGACCGGATTTTCTGGTTCCCGTCTATCCGTGGACCACGGCGATGCCCGTTCAAACACCCGCTGACAACGCGCCCCCTGTTTTCATCGTATGCGCGACCAACGACGGAGTCGGGCTGGCACCAGGTTCGGTGGAACTATATAAGTCGTATCTGGACAAGGGGATATCCGCAGAACTCCATATGTATTCGAAGGGGGACCACGGATTTGGAATGAAAGTCCAGGGGTTTCCTTCGGACCGGTGGATTGAAAGGTTCTATGACTGGGCGGTCGCGG
>CAYRLP010000080.1:0-3295 GCA_964424935.1 uncultured Bacteroides sp. | reverse complement strand
CCCCAAGAGAGCCCTGAGCACAGACGAAAAAATGCTCCGCGACTATTAAACTCTTTCACGTTTTGCTGCATCTAACTGAATAGTTGCCTCGAAGGAATGAAAATGAATCCAGGTAACAATTAATATTAATAATATCAATACCAACATATCATGAAAAAGCTGGCATTCATTATTTTGATTATTACTGTTGCCTGGGGTGTCTCCTTTTCTCAAACGGGGGGATTGCAAATCGGGGGGGAGGAAGTTTTCAAAAACGACGATGTCGTGTTCCATGAGATTGACGACCACACCTGGGTGGGAACGGGACACCTGGCATTCAACGAGAGCCTGTATCTCGTGGAGGGAAGCGACCGGGCCGTATTACTTGATGCCGGCACCCGGATTGCGGATCTGAACCAGATTGTGGCTACCATCACTGATAAACCGGTTACTCTGATGGCCACACATGTTCATCCGGATCATGTGGGTGCTGCCGGTTATTTCCCCGAGATTTACATCAACCCTGCAGACACGGTGGGGATTCCACAGATGATGCCGGATTATAAAGGAAAGGTCAAGTTCCTGAAAGACGGGGAGATCCTTGATCTGGGCGGCAGGCAGCTGGAAGTGGTTTTCACCCCGGCGCATACCCCGGGTTCGACCACCTTTGTTGATAGAGATGCCGGGTACGGATTCAGCGGGGATTCGTTCGGTTCCGGAAACCTGCTGCTGTTCAGCGGTACCTTTTCCGAGTTGATTGCCACCTGCGAAAAAATGAATACAGTAATGGAGAAAGAAGGGATCGAATACCTGTATCCCGGACACTACAGCGGAATGAATCCGGAAACGAAGCAGCGGATCCTGGATATGATTACCTTAAGCAGGGATGTCCTCTCCGGTAAAGTGAAAGGGGAGGAGAATCCTGATAACCGCTTTGGCCTGAATTTGATTGTAAGCGATTACGGTGTTCGTATCAACTATGGTGAACGGGCGCTCAGATAGATAAGAGTTACCCACCAGAGTTACACGGACAAGCATATGATGTATTCAGCATCTGACCTGAAAACAGAGGCTCTGCTTCCTGTTCGATGAGGGTATTTTGGACTGGCATGGACTCTTCATCTTCTGCTGCCGGGTGCCACCCCAGGATAGTCAGGAGCAGGAAGAAGCCAACGAGATAGGCCAGGATGACATACCAGCCATAGCGGATATAGCTGATCACTGATCTTGTTTCCGGGAACATATTCGACAGGGCCACTCCGGTTGAGGAGCCAAACCAGACCATGGAGCCTCCAAAACCTACGGCATATGCCAGAAGTCCCCAGTCATATCCTCCCTGTTCCAGGCAAAGTTTCGTCAGGGGGATGTTGTCAAAAACAGACGATACGAATCCAAGGTCCAATGCCGTCCTCCAGGATGCGGGCGGAAGTTCATTGACCGGCATCAGGGAGGCACAGGTCACCAGGCTGAGAAGAAAAACCGTTCCGGGCAGTGCCGTTCGGATCTGCTTCCAGGGTGTTTTCCGGAAAATGGCACCGATCAGGATACCGGTCCACACCCCCAGTGCCGGCATTCCGAAGTATATATTGGCCAGGATGGTGGCCAGCAATATCACCAATACGATCAGCAGTGTCGGGATATCGATCCGGACCCCCTGGGTGGGATCCTTCTGAATGGGTTGGAATTTCTGTTGCTTCAGAGAAGCGAAAACAGCAAATACGGCGAAAGCACCCAGGGACGCTATGTAGGCCCGCAATACATTTGCTGCCGGTACCCCGTCAATCCACATCAGGGTGGTTGTAGTGTCACCCACCACACTGCCGGCCCCTCCGGCGTTGCTTGCGGCTATAATGGCAGCCAGAAATCCAAGGTGCAATTTTCGTTTGTAGACCACCAGGGCTATGCTGCCCCCGATCATGGCGGATGCGATATTATCCAGAAAGGAGGACAATATCATAATGCAACCCAGAAGGACCAGTCCCCCCGTCCAGTTATCGGGCAGAAAGGCAGGTAGCTTGTCGGGGACACCTGATAATTCAAAATGCCTGGCCAGTACGGCGAAACCTAAAAGCAAACCGGCCAGATTGACCAGGGTCTTCCATTCCCCATGAACATCCCTGCTGCCCACCAGGTGCTCAAGAAGTGAAAAATCAGGGACCGTCAGCAGTTTATAAGTGAGTATCACAATCAGCCCGATCAGAGCAACATACATTGTATGCTTGTGGAAAACAGCCACGCTCAGCAACGTAAACGCAAAAAAAAGGAACTCCAGATCTATTCCAGACAGCGAATGTAGAACAGCATTCATTTACATGAAAAATAACCCGGCCAAGTTATGGACAAATTGGATTTGGTGTCACTGAAGGGCCCGGAAATCTTGGCAGCATATTTCCCTACCCCGGATTTCATTTGACAAACTTCATACAATGGTGTAATTTGATCAGACTAAAACTAAACCAGCATGAAAAAGAATTTATTTGTCTGGATCATTATACCAGGATTGTTTCTTGGTTTCTCCTGCAACCGAGAGAGCATCCCGGAGGACCAGATCATCCTTGAAGAAAATTGGGACATTCAGTCTTCGGCTGTTGTAAATTCGGAAGGGGAACAAATTTCGACCCTGGCATATGAGCCGGTAGGATGGATCCCCACCACAGTCCCCACTACGGTGTTTGCAGCGCTTGTCAATAATGGGGTTTACCCCGATCCCTATTTCGGTACCAATATCGAATCGATCCCGGGATATATCACCGGGAGAAGGAGGGGAATGCCGGAAGATAGCCCATTCAGGGTTCCCTGGTGGTACCGGACGGAGTTTTCTTTGCCTGCCGCATACAGGAACAAAAACATCTGGCTGCATTTCAACAGCATCAATTACCGGGCGAATATCTGGCTCAATGGCCAACTGGTGGCTGATACAACCGATGTGGAAGGGGCCTACAGGTTATATGATTTTAATATTGCTGACTATGTGGATCCGGGCAAGAGCAATTGCCTGGCGCTGGAAATATTCCCCCCTGAAGGAATGGACCTGACCATTACCTGGGTGGATTGGAACCCGACACCGCCCGACAGGGGGATGGGGATCTGGTATGATGTGTCGATCCGTTCCTCGGGAAAGGTAACCATAGAAGAACCGCAGGTGATTACGGACCTGGACCTGCCTTCCCTGGAGGTGGCAAATCTGACGGTCTCTGCAGAACTCAGTAATACCGATGAAAATCCGGTGTCTGGGATCCTGAAGGGGGTGATCGAAGATATTGAATTTTCACAGGAAGTCACCCTTGAGCCGGGAGAGGCCCGGACGGTCACATTT
>CAYRLP010000079.1:6430-8935 GCA_964424935.1 uncultured Bacteroides sp. | reverse complement strand
ACCTATGGGTCAACAAAAACCTCATTGAGCTGCTAACCCTGTGGGTCATAATCCTTTTCCCCACATGGAAAACCATCGGTCTGGACCGGTTTCTGTTTAATAAGAAATAGTTAACTGATATGACTGAAAAAGAAAAAAAGCCGAGCGGTGGCAAAATGAACCGCAGAGATGTAATCAAAGGGCTGGCCACGATTCCGGTACTGGGAGCCATGGCATACGGAACATGGAGAAAGACAAGGAAGGACCACCTCCGGAGCCACAAGCTGGCCAAGGAACTGAATATGAGCACCGGGGAACTGGAATATGTACCCTACAAGCACGATGGGGATGCCATCCGGGTCGGAATTATTGGATTCGGGATCCGCGGGACCCAGCTGATGAAGGCCGCAGGTTTTGCGACCCCTAAAGCGGTACAGGACTTAAAAGATGCAGAAGAAAATGATTCCAGCAATTCCAGGTATTCGGAGTTTCTGGAACAGGATGACCTGAACATCCAGATAACCGGTGTATGCGATCTGTTTGATGTACATGCCGAGAATGCCATAGCCGCTGGGGCCAATGTAGGCCGGGAAGGAATAGGGGGAACCATGGGAACCACTCCGAAAAGGTACCGGACTTATCAGGAAATGCTGGCCTCTGATGACATCGACGCCGTAATTATTGCAAGTCCGGATCACTGGCATTCGCGCATGACGATTGATGCTGCCAGGGCCGGAAAGCATGTCTATGCGGAGAAAGGATTTACCATGACCCCGGAGGAAGCCTTTGCGGTACGGGATGCAGTGAAAGAAAGTGGCATCGTTTATCAGCTGGGACACCAGGGTCGCCAGACCGAAAGCTATATCAAAGCCAAGGAAGCTATTGAAAAGAAGTTGATTGGAAAGGTTAACCTGATTGAGGTCTGTACGAACCGGAACTCCCCCAACGGAGCATGGGTATATGATATCCATCCGGATGCCAACCCGCAAACCGTTGACTGGGCCCAGTTTGAGGAACCCTGCCCGGTGAAGCACCCATGGAGTCCGGAACGGTTTTTCCGCTGGAGGTGCTGGTGGGATTACGGAACCGGCCTGTCCGGAGATCTTCTGACCCATGAATTTGATGCCATCAATCAGATCATCGGAATGGGAATCCCCGCTTCCGCTTCCGCCTCAGGCGGGGTCTATTTCTGGAAGGACAAGAGCAGGGGCGACTATGTCAATGAGGTCCGTGAGGTTCCCGATGTCTGGAACGCCGTACTGGAATACCCGGACCTAGACTTCAGTATTCTTTACAGTGCCTCGCTTGCAAGCACCCGCGACCGTGGGAAAGTCATCATGGGTCATGATGGTTCCATGGAACTGGGAAATTCACTGACCGTGTATGCGGACAGGGAAAGCACCAGGTATGCGGACCAGATCAAGAGCGGGCTAATTGATCCTGAACTTCCAATCTACACCTACATCCCCGGTCTTAAGAATGTGGATTCAGTCGCTACAGCCACCGAGCAGTACTTTGCGGCCCGGGGCCTGTTATATACCTATCGCGGGGGACGCAGGGTAGATACGACCCACCTGCATATTGCCGAGTGGATCCAGGCCATCCGTGAAAATAAGCAACCAAGCTGCAATGTCGACCAGGCTTTTCAGGAAGGAATTGCACTGGGAATGGCAATTATGGCTCAGAAAGAGGGTACGGAGATGTTCTGGGACAAGGACAAGCAAGAAGTTGTAAGAGGCTGACCTTTAAACCTATAAATTCAGGGGGAACCTCACCGGTTCCCCTTTTTTTATTCTGTCTGCTTCAGCATACCACGGTCCCGCAGCTCCTGGTAGAGCTCCCATAGTGCATATATTTCCGCATAGATATCCAGTTCGGAACAATGGATGCCGCATTCCATCCGCTGTGACAAAAAATACATGAAATCCAGAAGTTCCTGGCCCGACAGGCCTGTGATATAAGACAGGTTCTCCGGACTTACCAGTGTATCAAACTGTTCCTGTTTTTCCCGGTTTCTCTTTAACCAGAATACTCTGCGTTCCGATTTGGCCTGCTTGCTGAAATTATAATAAAAGAAGGAGAAAGGGGAAGTCAGTAACAGGCCTGCACTCTTCACCGCCCGCTCATTCATTTCCAGGGGCACATAGTCCGGGTCCTGCTGTGGCAGGCCCATGGATGCTCCCAGGGTTTGCTGCATAGGCATCCCAATAAACGCCTCCTGGAAATCCTCGTAAGTAGCTCCCCACTGAAAAATCCGTGCCTCCTCCAACTGGTAGCGCCTTCTGGTCAATCGGACATACCCTTTTTCCCGAAAGGAAGCAGCGGAGACCAGGGTATCACGGAACATGATGTTACGGATCAGCAGGGAATCGGCCGGGTGAGCCCCTATGTGAAAAATCCCAAGGGTATCCGTTATAGTTCCCTGACGGGTGTTCATATTGATCACATGGGTGGATGAAACCGGAATGTATGATTCGTCATAAACAATTGCATGCAGATCAAACAAGCTATCCGTCTGCTGGGAAT
>CAYRLP010000079.1:0-6420 GCA_964424935.1 uncultured Bacteroides sp. | reverse complement strand
CGTGCGCGGGGACATCGTATAAATTTATCCAATATTTTCCGGAAAACGGGTCATTTAACAAACCTTAACCGATGTACTATTCGCAACTTTCCAGGATGAACCAATTTCATCATAGAAGCGTTATCTGAAGATAAACCGCGAAACATGACCAACATCGTATTCCTCGACCTTAAAACCATTGGAAAAGTCGATAACCTGAAACTTCTCTCCAAACTGGGCAATCTTGAAACATATGAACATACTGAACCTGAACAGGTTGTTGAAAGATGCAAGGGCAAGGAGGTTGTGATTGTAAACAAGGTGGAAATGAATGAGGCCGTGATGAAACAACTCCCTGAACTCAAGCTGGTCTGTGTGGCAGCCACAGGGGTAAACAATGTGGACCTGAATTTTGCTGAAAATAACGGCATCGAAGTAAAGAATGTGGCGGGCTATTCCACCGATTCTGTAGCACAATTAACCTTCACCATGCTGCTTTACCTGGTAAATAAGCCTTACTATTATGACTCCTATGTAAAAAGCGGGGCCTATTCAAGAAGCGGTTCGTTTACCCACCACGATGAACCATTCTGGGAACTTAAGGGAAAACGTTTGGGGATCATAGGGCTGGGCACCATCGGAAGACAGGTGGCACGCATTGCGGAGTCCTTCGGTATGGAGGTGGTCTTTTACTCCACCACGGGAAGGAATAACCATATCAGTTACAAGCGGTTTGAACTGGACGATCTGCTTAAAAGTTCCGATGTGATTTCCATCCATGCCCCCCTGAATAACCAGACACGTGATCTGATCACCTATGAACGGATCAAGCTGATGCGGCCATGTGCCATCCTGCTCAACCTGGGAAGGGGCGGAATCGTAAATGAGAAGGATCTGACAAAGGCCCTGAATGAAAACGTGATTGCAGCAGCCGGGATCGACGTGATGGAGCAGGAGCCCATCAACGCCGATAACCCATTGCTTAAACTGTTTGACAAGACAAAAATCCTGATTACACCTCATATGGCCTGGGCCTCAAAGGAGTCCAGGGAATTGCTTGTGGAAAAGATCGCCCGGAATATTGAAGTCTTTCTGAAAAGCAGGTAATCAGGCTTCTTCTTCCTCTTCCTCCTCCTCCTGCATCACCGCTTTGCCTGCTTTTATCAACAGTTCTTTGGTGGCCATGATCCCTTCGTCCGGACCCAGTTCTCTTCCTTCGTACTCAATTCCGATGATTCCCCTGAACCCGGAATCTTTAACGATCTTCAGAAGTTTGTAATAATCCTTTGCGGTTTCATTGCCCTCCTCGTCAAATTCATGCGACTTGGCACTTACGCCCTTGGCCAGTGGCATAAACTCCCTGACACCCTGGTAGAGGTCATATCTTTCCCCTCCCTCGCTGCGGTCTATTACAAAATTGCCGAAATCGGGAAGGATACCACAGTTGATCATCCCCGTATTGCGGATCACAGAGGTAAGCCAGGGGGCCCTGGATGAATAGCCTCCATGGTTCTCAACTATCACATTAATCCCGTAATCGGCAGCAAAACGGCATAAGGTTATAAGGCTTTTGGTGGTGGCATAGGCCACATCCAGGTCTGAACCGTTTCCACGGGCATTCACCCTGATGGCCTGGCAACCCAGTATCTCGGCAGCTTCGACCCACTGGTAATGTTTCTCCACAGCGGCCTTTCTTTTCTCTTCATCCAGTTCACCAAGGGCCCCGGCCGTATCGATCATGATCAGGTTGTTCTTCACACCGATGTCCTGGGTACGCTGCATGAGATCTTTGACGTAAGCCTTGTCGGCTGAAGGGAAAAACTGGTCTACATACTCTACTATGTTAATACCATATGTATCCTTGGTATAGGCCGGAAAATCCACGTTATCAAATTCTTTCTCTCTTCCCCGTAATTTTGCCCGAATTGACCATTCGGCCAGAGAGATCTGAAAAAATAAATCATCCTCCTCTGCCGCAGGGATTCCGGGAAGGATTTTGTTTGATTTGGCATGGACCGCCGGTCCGGCAGAAATTGCTGCAGCGGCCAGGGCCGCACTTTTCATGAATGTTCTTCTGTTTTGCATCATTTTATATTTTAATTACAATCTATAATTCCTTAATCCTGATATTCCTGAACCAGACATTGTTTCCATGATCCTGCAGGCCGATATAGCCCTCTTCCTGCAAATTTGCCCAGTTGGAATTCAGTGCCGGAAACTTGGATCTTGCCACCATTGCATCCCACATCTGCGTTCCATATTCATACTCCACTACGATTTCACCGTTCTGAATGTGCTTCACATGCTTATTCTTCACAATAATTTCTGCCGTGTTCCATTCGCCTGCGCCTTTGAAATTCAGAGAATCTGCAGGGATCAGATCATACAGGGATCCTGCCTTACGGTTTCCGTTCGTCCCCAGCTTTGAATCGGGATGCCTGTCATTATCCAGAATCTGCATCTCCGGAGCCGTCACGTAAATGGCATAGTACTCTGGATCTTCAGAGCCCAGATACAGGATGCCCGAGTTGCCACCTTCTTCAATCTTCCATTCCAGTTTCAGGTGGAAATCAGAGAATTTCTTATCAATCATGATATCTCCACCATCGCCGTCTGCCTTGGGATTTAAATGAAGTGTCCCCTCTTCCACTATCCATTTTGCGGGAACATGATCTTTCTGGTATCCCCGCCATCCATCGGTCGACTTCCCGTCGAAGAGCAACACGTAACCCTCCCTTTTTTCCAGATCCGTCAGGGTATTCTGTGACAGGAGGCAGGGACTGATCAACAGACCCGCGAACACAGCCACCAGGGGCCATACAAGTTTCTTTGTCATACTATTGGTTTTTGAGTTTAATACAGATAGTTAATAGCAATGATAAAATTGTGAAAACTATTCCGAATTAGCAAGTTGATTCATACTTGATAATTTTGTACTTTACTAAAAATTAAGCGCCTCAGTCCATGAAAACCCCGGGGAAAAAATTTGATCCGGACTATTTCATCTACGACCTGGTGCATTTGCAGGAACAACTCTATTTCTATGCCCTGCAGCTCACCGAGGACAAGGAGGATGCGCTAGATCTTGTCCAGGAAACAAGTCTCAAGGCGTTGAAGAACCGAAACCGCCTGCACAACAATGATCACATCCGGGCCTGGCTCTATACCATCCTCAAAAACACCTATATCAACTATCTGAGAAGCAGCCATTACCGGCAGCTTTCGCACGACAGTGAGGAACTCAACAACCATGCGGAACTTTCCGGAGGATCGGACGGAGCACCTTACGAACTACTGCAGAAAAAAGAGCTGTACGAGATTATCGGTATGTTGCCGGGAACCTACGAGAAGCCCATAAAGATGTTCCTTTCGGGATATTCATATAAAGAAATCGCAAACCAGATGAACATTCCCATTGGGACTGTTAAAAGCAGGATTCACCTGGGGAAGAAACAAATCCGAAAGGTATACACAGCCTGATCATACCAGGTCACAGGCATCCGCCGGCATCCAGTGTTTATCCTTTCCCTCCCACTTCACGTTGCATCCGATGGGATTGGTCACCGGAACTGATACCGGATGTCCTGAGGTAAGCTCCTCCAGTGCACGATCCAGGTCATTAATGGTGATCCGGCTCGCATCCCTTGGCTGGTCCACTCCCCTTCCGGTATACAGCAGTTTCCTTTCCCGGTCGAACACATAGAAATGGGGTGTACGCAGAGCACCGTAGGCCAGGGCCACTTCCTGGCTTTCGTCGTAGAGATACAGCCAGGGAAACTTATGCTTCTCCATCCGTTCAACCATATGCGGAAAATCATCCTCGGGGTAGGTATTTGGGCTGTTGGAGTTAATCCCTACGAACCGTACTCCCTTCGGGGCGTATTTATCAGCAGTTGCCCTGGTGACCTCATCAGATCCAAGCACATAAGGACAATGATTGCATGTGAAGAATATGACAAGATATTCGTCTTTAAAATCCGACAGGGCATAGTTGTTTCCATCTGTTGCGGGAAGCCTGAAGTAGGGGGCTTCTGTTCCAATTTCGAGTGTAAAGGGCATTTGCTTGAGTTTAAATTATGCTTTATGCTCTTCTACAATCTTTTCTTAAAATTGTTTAATCCGGGACCGGATTTAAAACAAAAATGCCCTTAATGATGTTAAACCTAGGATGAGATACCGAATGGCGGTTATATTAGGTGCATTGCTGATCTTCAGCCAGAGCAAGGGACAGGTTGTCCCGAAGTTGGACGCGGAGACGCTGGTAGGGCTTACCCATAACCTGAATGACACTACCTATGTGGTGAACTTCTGGGCAACCTGGTGTTCCCCCTGTGTCAAGGAGATCGGGTATTTTGAAGAGCTTTACAGGCAAATGCACTCCTCCAAAGTAAAGGTGGTTCTGGTAAGCCTGGATTTTCCAAACCAGCTGGACCGGCGCGTCATCCCTTTCCTTAAGGAAAAAGATATTTCTGCCCCGGTATACCTGATGACGGATCTGGACTACAACTCCTGGATCGACAGGGTTGACCCTTCCTGGTCGGGAGCAATCCCCGCCACACTTATTTTTAACAGAAAGAAAAGGGTATTCCTTGAACAGGAGCTTACCCGGGATGAATTATTCAAACAAGTTTCACAAATCAAGCTATGATATGAAAAAAGCGATTCTTACTTCAGTAATGACTCTTCTGGCCATTCTGATGTTGAATGCCGGAGTAAAGCCGGGAGATGATGCCGTGGATTTCTCCCTGAAAAACGTGGACGGTACAACCGTTTCTCTCTCAGATTATGCAGATCAAAAGGGGGTGATTGTAGTGTTTACCTGTAATCCCTGCCCCTTTGCAAAGGCCTATGAACAACGGATCATTGCCCTTCATAATACTTATGCTGCCAAAGGATTTCCCGTGGTGGCCATCAATCCGAATGATGTGGAAATCTCACCGGATGACACTTTCGCTAAAATGAAGGAACGTGCGGCCGACAAGGACTATCCTTTCCCTTACCTGAAAGATGAGACTCAGGAGGTCTACAAGGCCTATGGTGCCACCAGAACACCTCACGTCTATCTTTTAAAGAATCAGGGTGGAGGAAAGTTTAAGGTGGCCTATGTGGGAACCATCGATGACAATGCAATGGATGCCGGAGCGGTGAATACCAAATACGTGGAACTCGCCATCGCGGCCCTGGTCTCCGGGTCCCAGCCTGATCCGAACGTTACCAAAGCCATCGGCTGCACGATCAAGAGCAAGACCTGAGAGGCTTTTATCACAGTCTGAAATCTCATTACGGAAGGGAGTGTGCCAGAAGGTACACTCTCTTTTGGTTTTAAAACAGATATGTTATAGAAAAGAAAAGTCTCAGGTTTAGAAGGTTTTTGGCCTTCATATCCTCAGAAAATCCAATCTTTGCAGCCCGGATCAAACATTGAACAGTCATGCAAATCAGTCTTGTGGAAATTCTTGCTTCCTTTATGGTCCTTTTTGCCATTATTGACGTTTTGGGTTCGATTCCAATCATTCTGGATATCAAGACGAAGACAGGATCGATACAGCCATGGAAAACCACCATTGTAGCCTATGCGATCATGCTTTTGTTTCTTTTCATCGGGGAACCATTGCTCGGGCTGTTCGGCGTGGACATCTCCTCTTTTGCCATTGCCGGATCCATCATTCTTTTATTGATGGGGCTTGAAATGGTTCTTGGAATACAACTCTTTAAACATGAAGCGGGAGGAGGAGGTGCCGTTGTTCCCATCGCCTTCCCGCTGATCGCTGGAGCCGGTTCCATTACCACACTTCTTTCTCTTCGTGCCGAGTATGAATTCATAAATATTTTGATTGCACTTTCATTGAATATGATAATTGTCTATCTTGTCCTCCGGCTCACAACCTTTTTTGAACGAATGCTCGGACCGAACGGCCTGCACATCCTGAGAAAATTCTTCGGGATCATTTTGCTGGCTATTGCTATCCGGCTATTCTTGTCAAATACAGGGATTGAGTTAACTAACTGATTGATTATGAGGGGGTTTATCTGGTTTGTTGCTCTGCTGATCCTTGCCGGATGTGCCAACGATGAGTTGTCCTGGATTTCCATAAAGAATGACACGACAATTCCGATTTATGTGCTGCCTTATTCCTCCGAATTCACCAATGCAGACTGGATCCAGCCGGGCGTTACAGATGATTTTTACTCCATAAACTGTGATTGTATTGATGGTTTCGCCTATTTTTCCTTCTATTATGACAGTCTGATTGTCGAGCTCAAGAATCACGAAAATGAACCCATAAAATTCTATAAGGACGGAACCACTTTAAATTATGCGCCCGAAATGAATCCCTTTATCAACGAAGATGTGTGGGAAACACATGATTTTGACAGGGCTGTATCGGGTACCGCGTTCAATACTATAGAGGAAAAGCATGTTATCGAACATTACTTCCG
>CAYRLP010000078.1:1335-8952 GCA_964424935.1 uncultured Bacteroides sp. | reverse complement strand
GAGTGGTACGATATCTATCTGGAACGTATCGAGTCGAAACAAAAGATCAAAAGCAAGAAGAAATCCCTGCCGAAAAGGGATTTTCAGATACCGGGTCCCCTGGAACAGTTTTTCATATTCCTCCGGCGGAATGTGCTACGCAAGTTGACCAACCGGCAATATCTTCTGATTACCTTTCTGGAAGCACCTCTGCTGTCATTGATAGCCGCCTGGTTCACCCGGTATACCAATGAGCTGAATTCTTCCGCCGGTTATGTTTTCAGGGAGAATGTAAATCTCCCGGTTTACATGTTCATCGGGGTCATTGTTTCCATGTTCCTGGGATTGATGGTAAGCGCCAAAGAGATATTCATGGATCGCAAGATACAGGAACGTGAATCTTTTCTGAACCTTAGCCGCTTAAGTTATCTCCATTCAAAGATCCTGGTACTGTTTGTAATTTCAGCGATTCAGACCTTCCTATTTTTGCTGGTGGGTAACCTGATCCTGGAAATCAAAGGGATGTTCTTTCACTACTGGGCAATTCTGTTTACCATTTCATGCCTGGCAAATGTGATTGGCCTGAATTTCTCGGCCGGTCTCAATTCCGTGGCGACCGCTTATATCGTCATTCCCTTCATTGTAGTTCCCCAGCTCCTATTCAGTGGGGTCATGATCCCCTACGACCGGTTAAACAACCTGTACAATCATCATCCTGAATATGTTCCGGCCATCGGAGAGTTAATGCCTTCACGCTGGGCCTATGAGGCGGTGGCTGTGCACCAGTTTAAGGGGAACAGATTCACCCGTGAGTTTTTTAAGATGGACCAGACCAGAGGCAATGCCATCTACGAACTTGACCGGATCCAGGTGATCGAGACGAAACTGAACGATATCTGGTACAGATCTTCGGATAGACTCTTACTTGAATCCAGCAAGGATGATTTATTATTGATACAGAACGAATTGAATGATATGAGCCAGGCCGGACTGGTGGTATCCTTCGGTGCTCCGGAGGGGTTTACACTTTCCGGATTTAATGAAACGGTGTACCAGACGGCCATCGACTCACTGGCCCGGGTCAAAGCCTATTACCAGGCAGTCAGGAACCATAATGATCAACTGCTGAATCAAAAAAAGAAACAGATGATTAAAGCGTGGAGTGGAGAGGAAGGATATCTGGAGAGGAACCGGAAATATACCAACAAAAGACTGGAGGAGCTGCTCCTGAACCGGGGACAAAAACCTGTCCAGGAATGGAACGATCAGCTGATCCGTAAATACGCACCCATCTACCAGATTCCCCGTTCCAGGGTAGGACGGGCACAGCTTTTCGCCCCTGTAAAAATACTGGGCCCGTTCTCTTTTGATACTTACTGGTTCAACCTGGTCGTTCTCTGGTTGTTATCAGTGGTCTTTTATTTCACGCTGGTATATGATCTGCTGCGGAAATTTGTCAACTGGAACGAGATCCGGAAACTGCGTGAAAAAAGTTAACGTTTGCTCCATTCAACCTTTTTTTATTTATATTACCGGGCCTTGATCAATTAAGCAGGGCAAGATTCAATTAATTCGTGTATGGTTATGAAAAAGAAAATTGTTATAGTCGTTGCAGTCGGGATCCTTTTCCTGGCCTTCCAGTCTTTTCGTCCGGATTCATCGGCGGAACCTGTTTTTCCTGAAGAAGTCACGACCATTCTTAAAACCTCCTGTTTTGCATGTCATTCTACAGGGTCTAACGCAGACAAGGCTCTGGAAGCCGTTAATTTCGAAGAATGGGATTCTTACAGGCTGACCAAGAAGGTCGGGATACTTGACGAGATGACAGAAGTACTGGAAGAAGGAAAAATGCCACCAGCCAGGTTTCTGGAGAGAAATCCTGATGCCGCATTGACCGATGCCCAGAGGAAATTCCTGGTGGATTGGACCAAGCAGGAATCTGAAAAACTGATGCAGGGCAATTAATGGGCAGGTGGTTCAAGCGCATAGGACTCGGTTTGGTCGTGATACTGATCGTTCTGCAGTTTTTCCAGCCTGATCGAGATCAGACACCGGTGGATCCGGAGTTGGATCTGTTAACGGTCGCATCCCCACCGGACCAGATTGCAGATCTCATCCGGAATGCTTGTTACGATTGTCATTCCAATCAGACGGATTATCCCTGGTATGATAAGATCTCTCCGGTATCCTGGTACCTTCATCAACATATTAAGAAGGGGAGGGAGGAACTGAATTTCAGTGAATACGGATCCCTTGAACAGGCAAGTAAAATAAGATTGCTTGACGAATTCTACGAGGTCCTTGAAGACGGGGACATGCCGCTTCGAAGCTATACCCTGATTCACAGGGAAGCCAGGCTTTCAGCGGAAGAGATCGATGAACTTTGCTCCTGGTCGGAACAGGAGGCCCTGAAAGTAATGCGTGAATGAATCCCGTTCAGGGTATCGGATTTCATGTTAAAAATGTGAAATTTGGTCAAATTCCTTTTCTTTCCTTCTAAATTCAATCACAAAGAAGAAGCGATTCTATCCTGCAAATACTTTCGTTCATAAAAAACGCCAGGGTGAATCGCTTTTATTTCTTGACAATTAAGCGCTTAAGTTCTAATTTTATAGACTGTTGTTACCTAAACCTGATAGCCATGAAGAACGCGTTAAGAATTTTGGTGTTATTGTTGCTCACAGCAAGTTTAAGTTCCTGTGAAAAGTTTAAGTCGATGTTTGACAAGGAGGTGGATACGACCATTACAGGAGATCTTCTTATCCTTTCGGAAAACACGAACGTAAAATCCACGGAGGACTATGAATTTCATGAAACCATAACGGTTCCGGTATTAAATGATGATCTATACGAATATGAGGACAAGATAAAGAGTTTCAGGTCCTCCGATCTTACCATCGAAGTGATTTCCATTGACTCCGCCGATGTGGTGGTACGGGCAGGATCGGTCTTCGCCATTTACAATGATGAACATAGTTTCAAGTATAAACTGCCCACAGACTGGCCCATTGAACAGGGCAATTACATGACACTGAGTGGGGATGCGCTTCTTACTGTCGATTCTATTCTGGATGACCGGATCGACTTTACCATGTCTGCAGACGGTCACGTTAACAAGGGATGGGTTACTTTTGAGCTCCGCTATGGCGTTGAGGTGACGGTAGTGGCCAATCCCTTCTAAGGGGTCTGCTCTGAACCGCTTTACAGGAAGGCCGCCTATCGAGGGCGGCCTTTTTTGTAGGGGGAGGGTTCCAGCGTTTTTGCGGATCAATTGACTTAAGATATTAGGTGATATTTCCAGTTCTGTGTATATTTCACTGTTAAAGTCATCCCGCTATGAAAAAAATCGTGAAAAGACTCCTGTGGTTCCTGTTAATCGTACTGATCGCATTCTTAACCTGGTATGCCTGGCCCAGGCTGCCTATCATTACGGCATTCGCAGCCAAGGGAATGTGCTCCAGTGTGTTTCTGGCCCAGAAAACCCCGGAACGGGTTGCTGCTGAAGATCTTTCCTTTTTTCCCATCAGCCTGGCAAAATGCGATATTGATTATGAGGAACAGTCGGTCACCTCAAAGGTTCTGGGACTGGCGAAAAGAAAAGCCGTTTACCGGGAGGGCCTGGGGGCGGTCCTGGTGCTTAACAAGCCGGAGGAAGAGTTGAGAGCGGAATCCTTCCATATCCCGGATCCGGGATACAGCCAGGATACCATCGCCTGGCCCAGGGGGGATGTGATGCCCGGGTCGCTTCCCGAAGGGGTTGATTATGAAAGGCTGCAGACCGTGCTGGAGGAGGCTATCGATCCGGCGGAAGCCGAACCATTTAAAAAGACCCTGGGGGTGGCCGTGGTTTATAACAATCAGCTCATCGGCGAAAACTATCTGGAAGGGTATGATGCCTGGACCAGGTTCCATGGGTGGTCCATGACCAAGTCGGTAACGGGAGCCATGGCCGGCGCACTGGTCCGGGAAGGGAGACTTGACATGGATGCCCCGGCGGATATACCGGCATGGGCCGGGGACGACCGGAGGAACATCACCCCGGATGACATCATTCATATGAGCAGCGGACTGGAATGGGTGGAGAACTACTTTACCATCTCCGATGCAACGGTGATGCTGATGCAGAGTGATGACATGTTCGCTTCGGTCACATCCTGCCCGCTGGCATACGAACCGGGAACATACTATAACTACTCATCCGGAGATGCCAATCTGCTTTCGGGGCTGATCCGGATGGCCATCGGGGACCAGGAGGAGTACCTGGGGTATGCCTACACGCGATTGTTTCACCGGATCGGTATGCTGAACACCACGGTCGAGACCGATGCAAGCGGGTTGTTTGTTGCCTCTTCCTACAGTTATGGTTCCACCAGGGACTGGGCAAGATTCGGTCTGT
This sequence comes from uncultured Bacteroides sp., assembly GCA_964424935.1. GTDB lineage: Bacteria > Bacteroidota > Bacteroidia > Bacteroidales. The sequence continues at coordinate 4,577 of CAYRLP010000078.1, read as the reverse complement.
TGTTCCTGAATAATGGGATTTTTGAGGGGGATACCGTGCTGACTCCGGAATGGGTGGATTATATGAAAACGGCCGCTCCGGCATCGAACGGGCAGTATGCGGGGACCTTCTGGCTGAAGGAATCGGATCCGGAAAATGTCCTGGTGGATGTTCCCGGGGATATCTTTTTTGCAGACGGGTTCCTGGGGCAGCGGGTGTATGTGATCCCTTCCAAAAACCTTGTGGTTGTGCGCATGGGTTACAGCCTGAGCAATTTCAATGTGAATGATTTTCTGAGGGATATCATTGCAACCTTACCGGGCTAAATTCTACACGAGGTGTAAACCTCGGGGATTTAGTTACTTGCTAAAAGATCTTCAACCTTTTTGAGCACGGTATAGTGTTTGTGTTCATAATAGGGCTTCAGGTCCCATGATTTTTGAAGTGCCTCCAGGGCTTCCTGATATCTTCCCTGTTTATAAAGTCCCACTCCATAAACATAAAGATAGCCTGCATGCTGGGGATTCCCCTCCACCAGCGGAGCGATCATTTCCATTCCCTCCTCCACCTTGATATCATTGTTGATCAGAAACCTTGCAAACTCATGTTTAATTATTTCATTATCCGGTCTCAGTGATAATGCTTCTCTGTAGTAGCTTTCAGCCTGCTTAAAGGATTCTGCCCATGCGTAAATCCCGGCATACCATAACAACTGGTTGGCTTCGGGCCATCCCTGCATTTCAGTTATTTTATCAAGTTCTGACAGGTATGCAGAGGTATTCGCGCTGTCACCCCGGGAAACTGCACAAATAGCCTGCCAGTAGTCGAATGTAACCTCCTGTTCAGGCCAGAACTCCCTGCCCGTTTCAAATATTTTCTCCTCCTTTTTATGATCTCCTACAAAATGGTATGCACGGCCCAGAAGTATGTAGGTCCAGGACCACGGATGGTCATCATATTTATCCAACAGTTTAAGACTGTTTTCAAAGTCCTCAACAGCCTGTGGCCACTGTTCCAGATTGAAATTTATCCATCCGGTCATATAGGCCATATAGGGGGAGCGGGGATACTGCTGGAGGTATTGCATGCAGTACTGCAACTGCTCCCTGGGACTCTTATCCACGGCAGCCTTAACAGCTTTAGCCATCAACTGCATATCGGCCGGGAGTTGATCCAAATGCTCATTCGCTTTATAGGCCCAATATTTAGACAATCCGGCCTGTTGCATATCCCCATAGCAATAAGCCAGTTTCAACATGGCAGTGACAAAACTGGAATCAATCTGGATGGCTTTGTTATAATAATCTGCTGCACAGGAATAATCGACCTGCATATGACACGTCAGTCCCTGGATGAACAGTCTGTATGCATCAGCCGACTGGGTATAAATGTCCCCAGAAACAAAAGAGTAATCTTTATTCAATTTTCTAACTTCCAGAAAATTCCTGATCTGAAAAGAGATTGAATCGGCCAGTGCGAAGAAATCATCCTCAGTATGACCATCCAGTTCAAAGGACTTGTATATCTCCTCCGTTTCGGCATTCATGATGTTAGCGGTGATCCGGATTCTGTCGGCCGATTTGTGCAGGCTGCCGGATATAACGGTATTGGCCTCCACTTGTTGGGCCAGGTTACTCATCAGGGAGGATGGAAATGCAGCATAGTCTACATTGTTTTTGCCTGCAATGGCACTATTTATAGTTTCAAATTGCCGTACTGACAACTCCTGGGAATTTGATAGTGATGTTATTAAAAGGTTCTGCAACCCTTCCTGCCAGAGACTGTAAATACTATCCCCGGTCATGTTGTTAAATGGCATTACAGCAATGGAGATCTTACCTCGTACCTCCCTGGGAATCTTCGATCTTCCCTGGTTGAAGATTCTCGGATAGGCAAGGAATACCACTGCTATAAGCAGCACTCCGATCACCACATCGCTAAAACGGAGTCTCCTGCGTTCTTTCTGGCCATCAGCCTCAGGGGGACTCTCTATATCAAATGGTCCGGTTTTAACTACTCCCTGAGGGGTGATATCGAATATCCAGGATAAGATAAAAGCCACAGGAATGCCAACAATAACCAGGATGATCAACAATGTAACAGTCCAGTCAGGTAATCCCAGCCTTGGTAAAATAATATCACTGGCTTCAATAACAATATATGCTGTCGCAGCGTACATGGCCATAACCTTTGGTACGCCCCGCCGCTTAAGTTCACTCCAGAACCGGAATCGCCCCTTTGATTTCCCTTTCATTCTGCCGGTATATTTGGTTTAATGCAATATACAATTTGATCGATCATATGTCAAATGAGGCTTGCCGGGGAAAAGTTATTTACATACATTGTTGACCGTTTAGAACTTATAATGGATATAGAGGTATATTTTGAAGAAGGGGCAAAGGTAAATGCCCGCATGGGAAAGCATGTGGTGAAAACGGACCAGAAGGAATATGGAGGTGGTGAGGACAGCGCCCCGGCCCCTTTCGATTATTTTCTTATTTCCCTGGCAACCTGTGCAGGGATTTATGTCAAGGTGTTCTGTCAAAAAAGGGGAATCGATTCCTCGATGATACGGATCCGCCAGATACACCTGAACGATCCGCAAACCCGCAAACTGACCGGGATCGACCTGGAGATTATCATTCCTGAAGGATTTCCGGATAAATACAGGGATGCGGTCATCAAAGCAGCTGACCAGTGTGCGGTAAAGCGGCTTTTTAATAATCCGCCGGAAATCGCTGTGCGGGCGATTCAGGCCTAGGTTTTTTTTATTTAAGTGATTGGTGTATCTTACCTCCTTATAAATATCCCATATATGAAAAGAACTTTCTCGATCCTAGTATTGCTCCTTGCGGTGATCACCCTGTCCGCACAGGATATAACCGGCAAATGGACCGGCAAACTTGCTATACCCCAGGGAGAGGTCCGGGTCATTTTTGAGATCTCGGCCACGGACAACGGCTATACCTCCATGTTTTATAGTCCCGACCAGGTCGATTATGGAATACCTGTTGATTCCACCATATTCAGGGCCCCCGAATTAACCATTAAGATTACCATGGCTAATATTGTATGGGTGGGAATCCTGGTGGATAAAACCACCATGAACGGAACCCTAACACAGTATGGACAAACGCTGGAACTGAATATGAAAAAGGCGGACGAGTAGCCCTTCCGCCTTTCTGTCCTATATTTGATTTCTACTCGGGAAAGTCCTTATCGATCCAGGACTGAAGCAGGTTGATGCTGCAATCGGACAGCTG
>CAYRLP010000078.1:0-1325 GCA_964424935.1 uncultured Bacteroides sp. | reverse complement strand
CTCCTGGTTCGGGGGGATTTTTGCAAAGCCGGATTCCCAGCGTATGGATCCCATCAGGCTGCCGTTCTCGGCCAGGGAAACCACGTCGGTATAATCGGCGATCACAATGCCGCCACTGGCTGCACCGCTGCTGTGGCACCCGGTGCAGTAAGTTTTCATCATGGGCCAGATTTGTCCGGCAAAGCTGACTGCGGTGGTATCACATCCGTCGCTGCATGCATTGTTCAAAGCCCCCTGCAGAATCCAGGTCCGGATCATCTGTATCTGGCTGGAAGAGAGGGGATCGTAGGGGGAAGGAGGCATCCGGTCCTCCCCGTTCCCCGTCAGGGTTTCAAGAAACTCACTGTCACCCGGATCCCCCGCTTTTATTTTACCTGTTTTGATAATGGAACTATAATCGGTAAGGATCACTCCATCCCGGTGTGATTCCTGACTGTGACAGCCCGTGGTTGCACAGGAGGAGACCACAAGGGGGAGTATATCATTCTGGAAATAAACGGTGTCCGGATCGCAGGTACTCATGCTGAAAAGGTCCTCGATACCGGTTACCTCGATCTGGCGATCCGGAATCTGATACTTGGTACAGGAGAGGGTGAAAATCGTTAAGAATACAACGCTTGCAGGGGTGCACTTTCTGAATAGTGTTTTCATCGTAAAGTGCATTTTTTGTATGAACGGCCACAGTTCGTCCTTTGTTTCCTGGTTGGCCGTCTGATTCATCTATTTTTAAAATGTCTAAATAGAATTCCGGTGCGGGCTTTACAGGGACCTAGGATCCGGGCTGTTATTCCACATGGATCCCGAATAGCGAACTGTGCGTGGTTACAAAAAGGATATTTTTGTCTTTTCCGCCAAAGGCAACGGAAATCGGACGTTCTTCAAGGTTGATCCTTCGGATCTCCTCGTAGTTCCTGTTGTATACGAATATCTGACCATCGGCGACATAAAGGTTTCCATGACGGTCTACGGCCGTACCATATTCACCCCGGGGAACCACTGTTTGCATACGGGAGACTGTTCCATCCGGGCCTACATCCAGCTTCACGGTGGTTTTATTGATCTCCTTTGAAACATACAGAGGCTGTTCGGGGAAGGCATCGGATAAGGCAGCGGACCGGCCCAGGTCGTAGGTTTCAGGAATGACTGTAGTGCCATCCGGTGCAACAAAGCAGTTTTCCGGGACATAGAGGACCGCTTGGTCAAAATCGGATCTCCATCTGCTGGATGGGTAGAGGGCTTTCTTTACCTCCGGGATGTCTCCGGATTTAACCCGTCTTAAAGGGCGGAAGCTGTGATCCGGATTCTCTGGATTTATGGAATAGGCC
>CAYRLP010000077.1:3796-8975 GCA_964424935.1 uncultured Bacteroides sp. | reverse complement strand
AAGTATGATAACCAGCGTGGGGATACCCAGTGCAAAGGCAAAGGCAAAGGCAAATACCAGCTGGCTGATGGGAGAAATGGGCCCCTCGGCCCTGGCCGGATCCACCAGTTCGTTGTCCGGGGTATTGGAAGCACTCTGGATCTGTGATTCGGCCCTACGCTGCAGCAGGAAGGTGTACAGGGTATTGTTCAGGTTAAACTCCCTCTCAAAACCAAGCAGCTGACGTTCCTTGATGGGCAGTCCCTCGGCTTCACGGTTCGTCCTGGCGATCTGCTCGTTAACCTTATCCAGGGCCATGCTGTTCACCTGCTTGATGCCCTGGAGGGTCTCCCGGATGCTGGTCTTGGTGTTCCGGATACGCATTTCCAGCTGTCCCTGCAGAGGGTTCCGCTCCCCGGCCACGTTACTGAAGTACTCTGCCTGCAATCCGGCCAGCTCCTGCATCAGGTTCACCAGGAGGGGATCGGTGATCCCCATGGAAGCCGGGTTGATGGGTGCCTTGTCATTATCCTCCTGTGCCAGGTAGTTGTCCAGGTAGTTGTAGTAGTTCCGCTCGAGGGTTAGCCTGGCCTGTTCGTTTTCCAGAAGGAAGGTCTGGTCAAGGATCTGCTGGGCCTGTGCCGAGACATCCATGATCATGTTGTTGGACCGGAAATTCATCAGGTTCCGTTCGGTCACCCGCAGGGAGTCCTTTACATCGCCAAGCTGGGCACTGATAAATTCGGTGATCCGCATGGCTTCCTCGTTTTTCTTCTCCAGGTTGTTGTTGATGTAAACCTCCACCAGCTTATCCAGGAAGATCACGTCCTTGATCCGGTTCGGACCCTCCAGGGAGAGACTGATGATACTCCCGTCCCGCGTGGCATTGTCCACGATCAGCCTTCGCATGTAAAGTTCCGTCAGCCTTGGCTTGTCATAAAAGCGGATAAAGATCTTCCCGCCCGTCATGTAGATATCCTCCAGCTCAGGCTGGGGATACAGGGTAAAGGAGCCATCCTCGAATTCGATCTTCTGACCGAACGTGAAGAGGGAATCCACATAATGCGCGGAATACGCGGTGGTTCTAAGACGAAACTTTTCCTGTTCGGTATCATACTGGAACACGAACTCCGAATCGTAAGGAGGACCCTCCTCACCGATTTCCACCCGTAAGGGGCTCAGGGGGTAATAGGAGGCCTTGCTGCGATATCCTTTGCGGTATACATCTACTTCAAAGGGAAGCTCCTCCACCGCCTTGCGGATCATGGAGTAGGATTGAACGATCAGCAGCTGGTTATCCAGGTTCTGGGCCCCTGGTCTCAGGGCAAATCCCTGGAGCAGGTCCTCTCCGGGCTGCTGCTGGCTTTCCTCCTGTCCGATCAGTATGGTCGTTTCCACCCGGTACGTGGGAATCTTGTACTTCAGGTAGAAATAGGCACCTGCGACAGCGAGCACGATGCCGATCAGGTAGAAATACCAGTTTCTTAGCATCATCATCAATATCTTCCGGATATTGATCAAATGTGCAAAACCGTTAGCATTCGCTTGCTTTTCCGGTTCATTCACTTCTTGGGTCATTGGATTTATCATCGCGGATTAATATAGTTATCAATTAGAATAAAGGTGGTGATCCCTGTGAAGATCAGGGTAAACGGGAAGGTGGCCATGCCGAAGAACTTCCCTTTCATGGGTTTCACATAGACCACATCGTTGGGCATTATATAATAAAACTCGGAGTCTACAATATTTTTGTCGGTGAGATCAAAAGTCTTCATTTCAGAGCGTTCGGAGGACTTCCGGATGACAGTCACCTTATACCGGTCGGCGTAAACATCCATATCACCGGCCAGGGCAAGGGCCTGATAGATATTCAGCCGCTCCTTATAGAGGGGGTATACTCCGGGGTTCACCACCTCTCCAAGCACGGTCACCTGGTTATTAACCAGCTTTACGGTTATAGTTGCATCATTCAGGTAATCACTGAGTTCCGATTCGATCAGTTTCTTGGCCTCGGTCAGTGTAATACCTGCCACTTGAATCTTCCCGATATAGGGAAGGTCGACTGTTCCGTCGATTTCAACCGGATAGGAATAAATTTGAGCCGTGGCTTCGTCAAATCCCATGTTCCCGGTTTCACCCATGGCATTGAACATGGCGGATAACCTTGGATCAGGTGTCGCCACATTCAGATAGATGTTATCATTTGGCTGGATCAGGTAGTTTTCCGGGGGAACATATTCACCGGAGTATTCGCTTTTCTTGTACTCCTGAAGGTAGGTCGTCTTTTTGGTGGTCACGCATCCGTTCAGCAATACGCCCGCCAGTGCAAGGATCACCAGGTTGCGCAAAGAGAGGTGCTGACGCCATGAATTCATCTTGGTCATAATTATTGGTTTGATGATAAAGGGTTAATTCTTTTATACATAGATCTGTGGTATTTTCTTTGTCAGGTCCGGATACAGCTTCGCCTCCTCAGTCCCATGACTGAACAGGCTGAATTAACAATTTCCATTAGCTCATTCGAAAAACTCAAACGTAAAAATAGAAAGATTAGCTATAGGAAAAGAACCCCTTTTTTCCCTATTTGATGAACAGTGTCAATCGGCATGCTGGGACCTTTTTTGCGGAAAGAAATTCAATTGACATTTCATTAGATACTTTTCAAAGTTTCGTATCCAATTTTCCTCTTTCCGTCAAAAAAAATGAACCATTAAAGGAGGCCCTGAACCCGGTTTTGACCCCTATTTACTGCCCAGATATTCGCCCAGGTAGGGTTCCAGATCAAACCGGTGCAGTTTCTGGAGATTTTGGATTCCAGCGGGCCCGAAGCTCGAATATTCATTGGAGACATAATAGGTCAGGCCGTTGGTCGTGGCGACCCCTTCCACCTGGTGAAACAGAATGGACAGGTTGATCCGCTGCCTGTTCCCTGCAAAGAAGTGATGATCGGGATAATCATAGAGAAGATAGAGAAAGGGCTGCAGCAGCCCGTTGTAGCCGCAGAGCACCAGCAGCCGCTTATCCTCCAGATAGGTCGCTCCGGTGACCAGTCCCCCGATGGCAAAGGTGCTGCGCTTCTGGGCCACCTGCCTGCCCGGCTCTTTCGAAAGAGCATATACCGTGGTATTCGCCGTGAGCCACTGCTTGGAAAAGAGGTAGATGCTGTCCCTGGAAACCACAAAGGCCTCGCAGTCAAACTCGGTCTGGTTCAGGGGTGCCGGGCTGAAGTCATCCTGATCACTGTAGGTGAACCAGATGGTATCAATGGATGGTATCCTGCCCCGGAGGCTGCTTTTATCCACACGCAGGATATGGAGATCCGTCCGGTTTCCTCCGTTGTTCCCGAAGTCCCCCAGGTACAGATATGACTCGTCCTGGGAAATCTCCTCCCAGTTGACATTCTCTGTCTTCCAGAGGATATGGGTCTTCCTGATTCCGGCCGTGGCCGTATCCAGCCCGTAGATCCATATATCGCTGTCGTCGTTGTGGGTCCACAGGTAGCCGTCCCAGTATATGAGCCCGGAGGTTTCTTCCAATTCCATGCTCAGTTCCATGGTTTTACCGGGGGCCACGTAGACCGTATCATAGGTGTGGCCGCCATCGTTTATGGTAGCGGAAGGCTCGTTGTTCCCTGCCTGGGGATCCGTACTGCCGGTCTGCGCGTTGTTGCAGGCCACCGGGAAAGCCAGGGCCAACCAGGCAATCATCGTTATTCTCCATATTACAGACACCATCTGTTGATCCTCCCTGTGTTATGCTCTGCATCCATGTTCTTCATCTCAGCATACGGTTAGCGGGGCAGTTCAATGTATTTCTTGATCCCGTCGGTGAACCAGACCTGGTAGGCTCCCAGTTCATCCCCGAATATAAAATATGCATCCACATCTTTTAATCCCTCTACAAATTCCTTGCCTTTTTCCACACCCATCACCATACAGGCGGTGGCATAGGCATCCGCGGTCATGCACTCATCGGCCAGGATGGTCACGCTGAGCAGCCTGGAAATTTTGGGGTACCCGGTCACGGGATCAATGGTATGGGTGATGCGCACCCCGTCCTTTTCATAGAATTTCCGGTAATTTCCCGAAGTGGCCAGGGAACGGTTATGCATGTTGATGATCACCTGCAGCTGCTGCCCCGGTACCATATTTCCATATTCAGGACGGTCCACCCCGATCCTCCAGAAGTTTCCGCTCTCATTCACCCCGCGTGTCCGGATCTCCCCGCCGATCTCCACCATGTAATTTCTGCAGCCCTGCGACTCCAGATACCCGGAAACCACATCCACCGAATAACCCTGGGCAATGGCATTCACATTCAGTTGTACGGCCGGATTGTACTTCACGACCGTGTCCCCCGACAGCCGGACCTTGTCCATTCCCACATACTGCAGGAGGCTGTCCACCAGGGCACTGTCCACCTCCTGTCTTTCACCCGAACCAAAGCCCCAGGCATCGATCACCGGACCCAGGGTGATATCGAAGGCCCCGCCCGATACCTGGTAGACCCGGGCCGATTCCCGGAACACTGTCCGGAACATGGAATCGGTACGGACACCCGGTATATTCCGGTTGATGGAGCTGATAATGCTGGTACTATCGTAGGAGTTAAGGGACCTGTCAAACTGCCGGAGCAGTGAATCGATCTGCTCCTGCAGATCCCTTTCCGCGGGATGCTGGTAGGTGATATGGTAGGTGGTCCCCTGCGTGAATCCCTGAGCCCGCTGGTAAGTCCCCTCGGAAACAGGATTGCAGGAAGTGATCCAGGCTCCCAGGAACAGGAGAATGGGTATACATGGCTTCATACGGGGCTTCTTTAAGGCAGCAAGATACAAAACGCGGGTCACATACACCACAAATGTAGCCAAGTGATGCATCCTGGCCTGCCCATTCGTCGCTGTACCCCGCCTGCGGCTGGCTAAGGCTCCTCATGGGCAAACCAGGTATGCATTCCCTCATTTGTGGGGTATGCTGACTAAAGAGAGGAGGCCTGTTGTGGCTGAGAGGTACCTGCGGGCCCTGTGCAGCCCATCCCGCTTGCGGTTGGCCGGGATTACCCCAAAAAAGAGAGGCCGCCTTACCGGCAGCCCCTCCTATTTTTTTTAGATGAACGATAGTGTTGCCGGGGGAGCTGCCTATAATTTAGCTTCGCTGAGCTCGCAAGCTCGGTTGCGAAACGAATTTCAGCAGCGACCTGGCAA
>CAYRLP010000077.1:0-3778 GCA_964424935.1 uncultured Bacteroides sp. | reverse complement strand
TAGCGGAGGTAGTTGTCGTAGAGCACCTGGTGGATGAACCCGGTCAACCCGTCCCATTTATCCTCCGGGAGGGGTTCCGAAAGTGCAATATGGAAGGTGAAGTTGGGAAACTCCTTTTCAATGGCCCGGAATTCGTCCTCATAGAAGATCTCCCTCTTGGAACGGGCCCCGTACCAGTAGCTTACCTTCCGCTTGGTCTTCAGGGTACGGAACAGGTGGAAAATATGCGAACGCATGGGGGCCATTCCGGCACCCCCGCCGATGTACACCATCTCGTTCTTCGTATCCTTGATAAAGAATTCCCCGTAGGGCCCCGAAACGGTCACCATGTCACCCGGTTTGCGGGAGAAGATGAAGGAGGAGCATACCCCTGGATTGACATTCTTGAAACGTCCGTGGCTCACATCCCACGGAGGGGTGGCGATCCGGATGTTCAGCATGACAATGTTCCCTTCGGCCGGATGGTTGGCCATGGAGTAGGCACGGAAGGTTTCCTCGGGGTTCTTCATATAAAGTTCCCACATCTTGTACTTGTCCCACTCGTCGCGGTACTCTTCCTCTACATCGATATCCTTGGAGAAATCCACCTCAATCCTGGGCACATCGATCTGAATATATCCACCCGACTTGAAGTTCAGCTTTTCCCCTTCGGGAAGTTTCACCACAAACTCCTTGATAAACGTAGCCACATTGTTGTTGGAAATCACCTCGCACTCCCATTTCTTGATCCCCATCACCTCTTCGGGGATCTGGATGGTCATATCCTCGCGGAGCTTCACCTGGCAACCCAGCCTCCACTGCTGCTGCTGTTCCTTGCGGCTGAAGAACCCGGTTTCCGTGGGAAGGATGGTTCCGCCACCCTCCAGCACCTGGCATTTGCACATGCCGCAGGTTCCGCCCCCTCCGCAGGCCGAAGGCAGAAATATGTCGTTGGACGAAAGGGTACTCAGCACCGTTGATCCCGGGGAAACCGTGAATTCCTTGTCATTGACCTTCAGTTGCACATCTCCCTGGGGCGTCAGCTTGTACCGCGCGTAAAGCAACATGATCACAAGCAGCAGGATCACGAACAGGAAGACCGCCGCACTGACTAATATCACCGTAAGTGTTGAAGTGAGAAATACCATAGTTCTATAATTTAATACCCATAAAACTCATAAACGCGATCCCCATCAATCCCGTGATGATGAAGGTGATGCCCAGTCCTCTGAGGGGAGCGGGAACATTGGAATACTTGATCTTCTCCCGTATGGCCGCGATGCCTACAATGGCCAGGAACCAGCCGACCCCCGAACCAAGCCCGAATACCGTGGCCTCGGCGATGTTGGCATACTCACGCTCCTGCATGAAGAGGGAACCGCCCAGGATGGCACAGTTCACCGCGATCAGAGGCAGGAAAATACCCAGCGAGGTATACAGGGTGGGGGCGAATTTCTCGATCACCATCTCCACCAGCTGCACCATGGAGGCGATCACGGCGATGAACATGATAAAGGAGAGAAAGCTCAGATCCACATCGGCCAGCGAGGGGCTGATCCACTGCAGGGCCCCGGCCTTCAATATGAATTTCTCCAGCAGGTAATCGATGGGGACCGTGAATCCAAGTACAAAGATCACTGCGATCCCCAGTCCTGTCGAGGTCTTCACCGTCTTGGACACAGCCAGGTATGAACACATGCCCAGGAAATAGGCAAAGATCATGTTGTCGATGAAGATGGACTTTACAAATATGTTGACCAGATTTTCCATGGATGGTTATTTTCAGATTTTCAATGCGCTTTATTTTTCTTCAATCAGGTTTTTCCGGCGCGCACGCTGCACCCAGATGATAATCCCCACAACAACCAGGGCCATGGGAGGAAGAACCATCATTCCGTTGTTCACATATCCGGCATTGTAAAAAGACTCGGGGATTACCCTGAAATCCAGCAAAGTTCCCGAACCCAGCAGCTCCCTGAAGAAGGCGACGATGATCAGGATCACGCCGTATCCCGCAGCATTGCCCAGTCCGTCCAGGAAGGAGGGCCAGGGCCTGTTGCCCAGGGCAAAAGCCTCGAGGCGACCCATGATGATACAGTTGGTAATGATCAGTCCCACAAACACCGAAAGCTGCTTGCTGATATCATAGGCATAGGCTTTCAGCACCTCATCCACCATGATCACCATGGTGGCGATTACCACCAGCTGCACAATAATCCGGATCCGTGGCGGCACCATCTTGCGTATCAGGGATATCACCACATTGGAGACCGCCAGCACTACCATAACCGACAGGGCCATAACAATGGAAGGCTTCAGCTTCACCGTGATGGCCAGCGCCGAGCAGATCCCCAGCACCTGGACGGTGATGGGATTGCTCTGTCCCAGGGGCTCGGTCAGGAGCTTCAGGTTCTTCGTCGAAAATAAAGGTTCCTTTTCTGTACTCATATCCTAGTTATTTGCTAATAATTCTTTAAAATGGGCTACGTAACCGGTCATGCAATCGATCAGCATGGCCTGCAGGGCCTTGGAGGTAATGGTCCCGCCCGAGATGGCATCCACCTGGTGGGGGTTGGAAGGATCGGCTCCCCCCTTCACCACTTCTATGGATACAAATTCCCCGGCATCATTGAAAATGGTCTTCCCGGTGAATTCCGATTCAAACCAGTCGGTATTGATCTCGGCTCCCAGTCCGGGGGTTTCCCCCTTATGGTCAAAGACCGCACCTGAGATGGTGTTCAGATCCGAACTCAGGGCAATGTATCCCCAGATAGGGCCCCAGAGCCCTTTTCCGCGGACAGGGACCACGTATTTTTTAGTTCCGTCGTCCCCGGTAAAGACAAACACCGGGTAATTACGCTCCTCACGGGGTTTGCGGATCTCATTTTCGAGGTCCAGCATCACCCCGAAGGCATCGATATCAACCTGGTTGCCGTTGTAGTCAACCACGTAGGAGTCGGTGATGTATTTACCGAACTGCTCATCGATGTAGGTGTTCTTGTTTTCTGCCTGGGCAACGTCCCTTGCCTCGCCCACCGAACTAAGCACGTCCTGCTTTTTCTCGACCTGGACGTTCATTTCCTGACGCGGCTTCAGCTGCATGGAAACGAAGGAAAGAAGCACAGCCACAATCGTCACCATAATCAGCGAAAAGACAAAAATGTAGGTATTGCTAAAACTCTTTTTCATGTCCGTTTGGTAAAATTAGTTCGCACTTACTTTGGCTCTTTTCAATCTCTTCTTGATATTGGCCTCAACGACATAGTGGTCGATTAATGGAGCAAAAACGTTCATAAGCAGGATGGCCATCATAACCCCTTCGGGATAGGCCGGGTTGAGTACCCGGATCAGGATGGCCAGGATTCCGATCAGAAACCCGTAGATCCACTTTCCTCTTTCGGTCTGTGCGGCCGAGACCGGATCGGTGGCCATGAAGACCGCACCAAAAGCAAACCCGCCCAGCAGGAGGTGCTCCCAGAACGGCATAGCCATAAATTCATTCACCGCAAACAGATTCAGGATCAGTCCCATGACCGCCCCGCCGGCAAATACCGAAAAGATAATCTTCCAGCTGCCCACCCCTGTAAGGATCAGGATCACCGCCCCGATCAGAATGGCCAGCGTGGAGGTCTCCCCGATGGATCCCGGGATAAAGCCCAGGAACATGTCCATGGTCGTGTAACTCTCTCCCACTCCGTTTACAAAGGTAGAGGTGTTCTGGGCCGCCTGCCCCAGGATGGTTGATCCCGAGAAGCCGTCCAGTACACCGGTTCCGTCCGTGAGTCCCGCAATCCATACC
>CAYRLP010000076.1:0-9142 GCA_964424935.1 uncultured Bacteroides sp. | reverse complement strand
ACTTGATCCCCAGGGATGTATTCATCTGTGACTGGCATTATGAACGACCCGATAAGTCGGCAGTCTATTTTGCCATGAAAGGTTTTGAAGTGGCCACCTGTCCCTGGAGAAATCCGGAAACAGCCCTGATACAGGTACAGGACATGATCGGATTCAGAAGCGGATCCACGAAAGAAATGAAAGAAAGGTTCCAGGGGGTGATCCTGACCAGCTGGTCGAGCGCCGAACGCTTTCTCCGGGACTACTATGATAACCCAGGAGAGAGCAATGCCAGGGAGATGTTAGCTATTTTTGAATGAGAACATCGGTCCATATCTTCGGCATCCTGTTGATTTTACTTCTTGTTTTCCCTGCATGCAGGAAGGAAATTGTTCCCAAGGCGTTTTACCCGCGTTCGGCCCATGAAGCATATCAACATGCGCTCGAGCAGGCTAATTTAACAGAGACCGCCCTGGGCAGCGAATGGATCCGTGCCGGAGAAGAGGCCCTTGAATCCCCCTTGGAAATAGATCTTCCCTATGAGGAGGTTTTCCGGTGGGATGCAAGGAGTGCAGAAGCAGCCGGGTACCGGTTCTATGCAAAACGGGGCATACGGGTTGAAATGGAAATAGAGGTTAATACAACTGATTCCCTGCAGCTGTTTGCAGACCTGTTCAGGCTTACAGGAGATACGGTCATCCAGAGGATCCATGTGGCCACTGCGGATGACAAGGATCATTACCTGGAATTTGAACCCCGGAGGGATTCCTACTATGCTTTACGCATACAGCCAGAGCTTTTACGGGGTGGCATTTTTATGGTACGGATCAGGCCTTTCCCTTCACTTGGATTTCCGGTCAAGGGAAAGAACAGCCGTTCCATTGCAAGTTTTTTCGGGGATCCCAGGGATGGAGGGAGCCGGGAACACCACGGAGTGGATATTTTCGCGGCACGTCACACACCCGTGCTTGCTCCTTCCGAAGCCAGTGTTACACGGGTAGATACCGGGGATATCGGCGGCAGGTACATCTGGCTGTATGATTCCAGGCGCTCCATGTATTTCTATTTCGCGCACCTGGAAACCCAGGAGGTAAGCAGGGGTGAAAAGGTGGTGACAGGACAGGTAATTGGTACCGTGGGGAACACTGGAAATGCACGGACCACACGTCCACACCTCCACTTCGGAATCTACAGCCGCGGACCCATCGATCCGTTTCATTTTATTGCAGAGACTGATACCGTACCGGATAAGATACTGGGCGATACCCTGCTTCCGGGGAAAGGAGTTCCATAATTGCTGCTATATTTGAATCTATGAAATTTCTTCAAGCACTTAGGTCCCTGTTCGGATCCGCCAAAAAAGAGAATAAAAAGGAGAAGCTCCTTGCCGGTAAAAAAATTGACACTCCGGTGGACCTGATGCGGAACCTGCCCTGGTTATCAAAGGTAGATGAAACGGTTTTCAGGCAGGTGCTGGATGCATGTGAATGCCGCATTTTCCCGCAGGGGGAAACCCTACTGAAAGAAGAGGATCCGGATAACGGCATGTTTGTAATCTTCGAGGGCCGGGCCCGTATAGAGATCCAGGGAATTCCCATGGACGAGGTGGGACCCGGAAGCCTTATCGGGGAGATGTCGGTGCTGACCGGTTATCCCCGGAGCGCTTCCGTCGTGGCGGTAACCCCGGTCACTGTCCTCTGGATAGAAAGTAATACCCTGAAATCCATCATGAAGCAATCGGAAGAGCTGGAAAACGGGCTCTGGGAATTGACCAGCAAACGGTTTGCCATGAACCTGCTTGGGAAAAAGGAGCCCTACAGCCAGTGGGAGCAGAACATTTTTTTGCAGTGGCTCGCTGCCGGTGAAATTGTGCTCCCCAACGAGAACGGCTGGATCAACCTGGAAGGGAAGGTGGGCGTGCTGGTTACCGGAACAGCTGCTCTTTACGATGGGAGCATGATTGTTAAATCGCCCGCGACGCTGACCGGCACCGAATACATCTTCAGCAAGGATGCGAGGGTGTACATCCGGGAGAAGTAAATGCCAAATGTTTTTATATTTAACCCCTTTCACCAAACCGACCTGTTATGTGGAAAACGGTGCTTGCCCTGCTGGTGACCCTTGTGGTCATCCCTCTGCTGGCCTTTTTGATGGAAGAACCTCCAGCAGATCTGCAGAAAGAGGTGCTCCGGAATCTTGTATCGATCTATTTGGTGGCGGCGTTCCTCTGTTTTTTAGTCAGCACCCTTACCGGGAATTACAGTCAGGTGGACAAGCTATGGAGCCTGATGCCCCTTGTATATGTATGGGTAGTGGCGGTCTCCTCGGAATTTGAACCGCGACTGGTTCTGATGGCTGTACTCGTAACTGCCTGGGGATTCCGGTTAAGTTATAATTTCTCCCGCCGGGGAGGTTATTCCTGGAAGTTCTGGACCGGCGAAGAGGACTACCGGTGGGCAGTACTCCGGGCCAAACCAGAGTTTTCGGCACCCTGGCGATGGGTCCTGTTCAATCTCCTGTTCATCTCCTTTTACCAGATGGGGTTGATTCTGCTGATGACCCTGCCGGCCGTGCGCAGCATGAACGGATCGTCCCTGGACTGGGCAGATTTCCTTCTGGCATTCCTGTTGCTGGCCCTGATCGGGGTCGAAACCATTGCGGATCAGCAACAGTGGGACTATCATAAGAAGAAGCGCAGGCTTCAGGATACGGGCGAAGAGCTGCCGGAAAGCTACCGGAAGGGATTTGTGCATAAAGGACTCTGGGGCCTGGCCCGACATCCCAACTATGCGGCGGAGCAGGCCATCTGGATCGTTTTTTACTTTTTCAGTGTGGCCGCCACCGGCCAATGGCTCAACTGGTCGGTGATGGGGGCCATCCTGCTTGTCCTATTGTTCTGGGGAAGCAGCAGCTTCAGCGAATCAATCTCCGCGGGCAAATATCCCGAGTACCCTGATTACATCAAACGGGTTCCCCGGTTTGTGCCTTTCACCAAACTAAAGAAGGACTAAACGCGTGGATTTAAATATATCACCACCCGGGTTCCCCGGCCAGGGCTGGATTCCATATGTATAGAACCGCCATGGGACTGTATGATCTGCTTGCAGAGGCTCAGGCCTATCCCGCTTCCCTCCTCCCTGGTTGTGAAAAAAGGTACGAATACCTGCTCCAGTTTGTCATCGGGGATGCCTTCCCCATTATCCGCCACTGAGAGACAAATGCGCTCCCCGGCATCCCGTTGACAGGAAAGCTTAATTTCAGGATCTTTCCTGTTCCGCAGGGCCTCCATGGAATTCTTGACCAGGTTGATCATTACCTGTTCCAACATCTGCCTGTCCGCCTCCAGGATCGTATCGCATGATTCGGGCCATCTGATCCGGATTTTCCTGGCCTTCAGATCCTCTTTAAAGAACTGGTCCATCTTAGCAAACAGCTCTCCGGCAGGAAAACTTTCCGGTTTCAGGGGCGGAAGACTGGTCAGTTTCTTGTAGCGCTCAATGAATGTCACCAGGCCACTGGAACGTTCTTCTATGATCCAGGCACTTTCGATGGCATCAGACAGTGCTTCTTCTGAAAGTTGTTCCACCTCTCTGGCCCTGTTCCCGTGAGCCAGTTTTCTCCGGATGGCCATGGAGAGTGTAATGATCGGGGTCATGGAATTCATAATTTCATGGTTGATAACCCGAATCAGTTTCTTCCACGATAGAATCTCCTGCATTTCCAGCTGGCTGCTGATGTCGTTTATTGCCACAATATGCACCAGGTCCTGCTTCAGCTTTATCTTTGTACAGTATATGGCAAGACGGACCTGATTTCCCCTGTGATGAACCGTTTCCGTGATTTCCCGGTTCGGTTGCAGGTGCAGGATCCGGGAACCCAATCCGGGGGACTTCCCATCCAATTCGGTCAGATGCTCCATGGGTTCCGTCTGCAGAAGGGTGCGCGCTGCACGGTTCATGGTCTGAATCTTTCCCTGCTGGTCAAAGCAGAGGATCCCGGTGGAGACATTATCAAGAATAGTTACCAGATAGTGTGCCTGCACTTCCAGGTTGATCCGGTGTTCCTTCAGATCACTGATCAGGCCTTCCATGGCTTCACTCAGCCCTTTGAAGTGCTTTTTCACATAGCGGGACGAAAACTGAAGGGAAGGATCGTGTTCCTGCATGTATGAAAAAAAGTTGCCAAGGATCCGGTTGGTACGGTTCACATAGTAGATCAACCGAATGGTCAGCAACAGGCCAAGGAAGGCAATTCCCACAGCTGTATTGGGCTGCTGCCTGACCTGAAGGAAATAGAAACAGGAGAAAGCGGCCAGAAAGATAAGCAGGCAGTTCAGAATGATACTGACAAAGAAACGGTTAGATCCCATATTTCTTCAGTTTTGCATAGAGGGTTGTGCGCGAGATATCCAGCATCTCGGCTGCTTTTGAGTAGTTGCCCCGGCACTTTTCCAGCACCTTAAGTATAGTCCGTTTCTCCACTTCATCCAGTTTGTAAGACGGGCCCATAGCAGCAGCATGGTCTTCATAGAGGCGCAGATCACCAGGGCCCAGGTTCAGGTTTTCACAAAGGATGACAGCCCGCTCTATGGTATGCTTCAGTTCCCTTACATTGCCCGGCCAGGGATATTCACGAAGTCTCTGAAGCGCTTTTTTGCTTAAGACAAGACCGGGTTTGCTGTATTTACGGCTGTATTGTTCCAGGTAGTACTCCCCCAGATGAATCACGTCATTCTCCCGCTCTCTCAGTGGGGGCACTTCGATGGTAACGGTATTCAGGCGGTAAAACAGGTCCTCCCGGAAGGATCCTTCGGAAACCATCTGTTTCAGGGAGCGATTGGTGGCGGTGATCAGGCGTATATCAACAGGGATGGCCTGCTGATCTCCAACACGGACCAGTTCCCGGTTCTGCAGAACCTGAAGCAGTTTGGCCTGTATGGAAAGAGGGATGTTTCCGATCTCATCCAGGAAGAGCGTACCTTCATCAGCGGCTTCGAACCTTCCCGTACGGTCCTCACGGGCATCGGTAAAGGCTCCTTTAACATGCCCGAACATTTCACTTTCAAAAAGGCTCTCACTCAGGGAACCCAGATCCACCCCCACAAAGATCTGTTCTGAGCGATCCGATTTTCGGTGAATTTCACGGGCGATGACCTCCTTTCCGGTCCCGTTCTCACCCACGATCAGGACACTGGCATCGGTGGCCGCTACACGGTCCACCGTATTCATCAGCCGGGTCATGGGCCTGGAACTTCCGTAGATCATGCGGTATTCCCGGTCCAGATCCTCTGTCAGTTGTTTCTGCTTGTTTTGCAGTTTCTTAACTTCCTGGCCGGAGCGGCGCAGGCGTAATGCATTTTTAAGGGTCACCAGGAGTTTTTCGGGATCCCATGGCTTGGTGACAAAATCCGTCGCCCCTTCCCGGATAGCCCGTACGGCCAGTTCAATATCCCCATAGGCGGTGATCAGAATGATGGGAAGCAGGGGATCCTTCTTTTTAATCTCGTTCATCCAGAATATCCCTTCATTCCCTGAAGTTTCCCCCATGGCAAAATTCATGTCCAGCATCACTATATCGTAGGTGTTACGCCACAGGAGTTCATGGATCCGCGAAGGTTTGGAAATCACATCAATGGTATCAAATTCCTCCTTCAGCAGGATCCGGAGCGAATCCAGGATCTGAACATTATCATCGACCACCAGGATTCGGGCAGGAAGCATCTTTCAGAATTTTTATGGTAATTTAAGGCTATTCGTTCGAAAAGCTGACACCTTCTGTTCAGATTCTGAACAGTCCCTATGAATCAAACGCCGGAAATATTCTTTTAAGTAGCTATAGGTCAAATCATTAACCTGGGATATTAAAATATGGCACTCATTTGGTGGTAAGCTGGTAAACCCTTGAGTGACAACACATGATTTACAGTTATTTCAAATATGCGTTCCGTAACCTTCTGAAGCAAAGGGGCCGGACACTGATCAATCTATTTGGGCTTTCATTCAGTATTGCCATCGTGATCATCATATTCCTGTATGTCAGCGGTGAAATGAGTTACAATAATTTTCACAAAAATGCGGCCCGGATCTACCGGATGTATACGTCTGTCAGGACTATGGATTCAGAGCTTAATATCTCCCCTTACCAGCCTGCTGAATTGGCTGACGCCATCCAGCAGAGTGTTCCCGGAGTGGAGGCCACCTGCCGCCTGAAATCCACTCCCGTTTTTATAGGTCTGGAAGACGAGCTGTTCCAGGAACATGTGGGATTTGTAGACTCCACATTCTTTCAGATATTCACCTACGATTTCCTGGTGGGTGACCGGGAAACCCCGCTTCATCAGCGGAAAAGCGTCGTATTGACAGAGAGCGTGGCCCGCAAGATATTCAGGGATAGCCTGAACCAT
Source organism: uncultured Bacteroides sp. (assembly GCA_964424935.1). Classification (GTDB taxonomy): domain Bacteria; phylum Bacteroidota; class Bacteroidia; order Bacteroidales. Next base: position 2,760 of record CAYRLP010000076.1, on the reverse strand, counting down.
CTGGATGATGCCATTGGCCGTACGATCATCTTTCCGGAGCGGCCGCCTTTTAATCTCTACACGGTTACGGCCGTCATTGCAGATCCACCGAAAAACAGCTCATTCCGGTGGAGCGTCCTGGTTCCTTATGCAAACGCCCGTGTCTATCCGCGAAGCAACGATTTTGGAGGGGATACCTATACCTATGTGATGCTGGATAAAACCAACAACCTTCAGCGCCTGGAGGAGGCCAGCCCGGCTCTGGTGGAACAGATTCACGGAGAGGGAATCAGGCAGGCCATTGAAATGGGTTATCTCAAAGAGGATGATCACAACTTCAGTTTTCACTTCATGCCTTTCAGGGATTTTTACCTCAATGCGGATTTCATGTATGGTTCCTATGAAGACCGGGGGAACAAAAAATCACTGTATATCCTCTCCAGCATTGCGGTGCTGATCCTGCTGATCGCCTGTTTCAATTATGTGATGATCTCCATCGGTACCGCCCTGAACCGGGTTAGGGATTTCGGATTAATGAATGTGGCAGGTGCACGCCGCTGGCAGGTTTTCATACAGTTTGTGGTGGAATCCTTTGTGCTGACACTGGTTTCCCTTTTTCTGGGGATCATTCTTGCCGAGCAGCTGCTTCCCCTGTTCAATCATCTTGCAGATGATGATCTGACCTTCGACCTCTACTCCAGAGGAGTGAATTTGCTTTTCCTCCTGGCGATCCTGATGTTTATTGTGATAAGTACGAGTTTCTACATTGGAATATTCCTCCTGCAAAAGGCACAACCTGTACGTTTTTTGAGACGGGAAATGCTATCGGTACGACGCAGCGGAGTGGCCCGTATCTCGGTGGTACTTCAGTTTTTCATTGCCATCACCCTACTTATTTCCGGAGGCATGATTCTGAAACAACTGAATTACATATTAAACTTCGATGTGGGGTTTTCAAAGGAAAACACGGTGGTGATCCACGTGGATTTCGACATACAAAAAATCCAGACCATGAAAGAACAGATTCTGGAATCTCCCCATGTAAGAGCGGTAACTATGAGCGACAGGAATTTCGACAGCGGCAGTTCCTCTTTCGGTATCCAGAATCCCAAGGGCGAACGGATCTCCATCCGCATGCTGAGGACCGATTCGGATTACCTGAAAACACTGGGTCTTGAATTAGTGGCGGGAAGGGCATTCTTCCCCGATGAGCCCGACGACACCATTCCCAATGTAATCGTCAATGAAACCCTGGTGAGGGAACTGGAGATCGAGGACCCGGTCGGGGAACGGGTTACCCTGAGTTCGGAAGGAGATGCCGTGGATATCATAGGCGTGGTTCGTGATTTTCACTTTGATTCCATGCACGATGAGATTCAGCCGCTGATCCTGCATACCTTTGCATTTAACAGCATCTGGTATCTGTTTGTGAAGGCCGAAGAAAATCAGACGGCCGCAGTCCTGGAACATTGTGAGAAGGTTTGGAAGGAGATCGTCCCGGAATTTACCTGGGAGTATACCTTTTTAGATGATATACTGGAAGATCAGTATAAGAATGAGGATCGCTGGAGCCGCATCGTGGCCTATGCATCGGGAATTGCCATTCTTCTGTCCTGCCTGGGCCTGATGGGTATCAGCGGCATCCTGGTGGCCCGTCGTTTCAAGGAGGTCGGGATCCGAAAGGCAAACGGGGCCTCCGTTCGGAAGATCATCGTCTTGCTGAACGGGGAACTTCTGAGATGGGTCCTGCTGGCTTATGTGTTTGCCTGCCCTGCAGCCTGGTTCATTGCCAGGCGCTGGCTCCAGGATTTTGCCTACCGTACCTCCATAACGTGGTGGATTTTTGTACTTGCAGGAGTGGCAGCCGTGTTTATTTCCGTTCTGACCATTACCCTTCAGATTTACAGGGTGGCCCGAAGGAATCCGGTGGAGGCCCTGAGGTATGAATAATTTCTAAAGGCGTTATCAGCACAGAGTTTTTACTATATTAGTAAGTTCACAGTGATTACTAATATATCGCTCCAACATGCTGAACAGAATCATCAACCTGAGCATTAAGAACAAGCTGATCATCCTGTTGCTGACTCTGTTTATTGCTGGCTTCGGTGTTTATTCAATCCTTCAGATTCCTCTGGGAGCAGTCCCCGATATTACCAACAACCAGGTACAGGTGATTACCACCTCCACCAATCTGTCCACTCAGGATGTGGAGCAGTTTATCACTTACCCGGTGGAACTGGAAATGTCCAATCTGCCCGGGGTGACCGAGATCCGTTCCATCTCCAAATTCGGCCTTTCGGTAGTGACCATTGTCTTTGAAGACCGGTTGGGAACCTACCTTCCCAGGCAGCTGATCGCGGAAAAGATAAAAATGGCCGCAGCCAATATACCCGAGGGATTCGGAACCCCGGAAATGGGACCCATCACCACCGGACTGGGAGAGATTTACCAGTATATTCTGGACACACGGCCCGGGTATGAAAACAGGTACTCCATCACGGAACTGCGCACCATTCAGGACTGGGTAGTGAAGCGGCAGCTGTCCGGAATTCCGGGGGTGGTGGAGGTGAATACCTGGGGTGGTTTTCTCAAGCAATATGAAGTGGCCATCAATCCGGAGCGGATCAAGGGACTGGGGCTGTCCCTGCTGGACGTATTTACAGCCATTGAAAGCAACAACAGCGTGGCCGGAGGAGCCTACATTGAGAAAGAGAACCAGAGTTTTTTCATCCGGGGCGACGGACTGGTAACCTCCCTGGAAGACCTTGAAAACACTGTGAT
>CAYRLP010000075.1:0-9150 GCA_964424935.1 uncultured Bacteroides sp. | reverse complement strand
CCATGGTGCCTTCCGTAAACCAGCCCAGGTCGCCCCCGATGGCGCGGTTGCTTTCATCAGCCGAATACTCCTGGGCAAGCTGGTTAAAGTTTCCTCCGTTATCCAGGACAGTGAGCAGACTGTCGGCTGTCTCTTCGATCACCTGCCGGTTCCCGCCGTATGCCTGGAGGGAAAGGAGGATATGCCGGGCCCGGACCGAATCGGGTCTCATCTGTGACATATACAACCGGCTCAGCTTATAAGATTCCCCGTCGCGATAGGGTCCAACGATGGTCTCCTGGCTGGCATTGAAGACGGAATCCCTGATTATTTCGGGCAACTCCTCATAGGTATAGAATTGCTCGTCAAAGGGTTCATCAGAAGTGGAGTTGACATACCGGGGAATCTCGTCTCCGGACACCCTGCTGAATTCAACCTTTGTCTGAGCCGTCCAGTACCTGGCATTCTCCACATCCTTTTCACTGGGTTCCACCTCGAACACCACATACTGGAAAGTGCGGGAGGCATCCTGCCTGTAGGCTTCCCTGTTCTCTTTCAGGTAGGCCTTCAAATCTGCATCCGTAATGCTTATGTCTTCATCCGGGATGTCCGTAAAGGGCATGGAAATATATGCAAAGTCGGTACTCTTTCCGTTCTCGGTCAGGTAATCTTTCAGATCCAGGGAGGAGGGCTGCATTCCTTTTCGAACCAGGTTGAAATACTTCTGATTCATTTTCTCCTCCACGATTTCATTCTCAATAAACAACCAGCGTGTCTTTTCCTGGGCAAACTGGGGGTTATCCAGGCTGTTGAAATAGTTGGTCATAACGGCGCGGTTCAATTCCCCGGTTTCAGGATTGGAGAACATCTGACGGATAATGGGATGTGGCCCGCTCAAAGCCGGATTAGCGTTTAATCCCTGGCTCTGGTCACCTGTAATCATGGTTTTCAGTTCATCTGAGCTTACATACAGTCCGAGCTTTTCATAGGAACGGTCCATGATGGTTTCCCTCACCAGCCGGTTCCAGGTTTCCTGCTGGATCTGCCTTTCCATTTCCGCATCCAGTGACTGCCCGCCAGCGTTCAGCTCATAGAATTCCCTGAGCGCCTGTTCCCGGTTCATGTATTCGTTGATTCCGATTCCCTTTCCGTTGATCTCAGCAACGGACCTCCTCCTCAAAGCGCTGGATCCTGATCCCATCATGTCGCCAAGGATGAAAGCAGCAAGTGCAAGTCCGATAACGATGGCTACAAGTAATCCTGCCCTGTTCCGTATATTCTGTAATGTTGCCATTTGAAAATGTACTGTTAATCTGTTTCTTCGGTAAATTTTAAGCGTACGAATATAGTAATAATTAGAGGTTTAATCTCAAAGAATGGATGAAAATTGTGTATTTAGGAACGGATCACTTTCAGATCCACCTCCTCAATGCGGTTCGAACTCACATCCGTAATGGTAATCAGGAAATTATCCAGCTCGACGGTGGTGTCTTTCTCCGGTATGCTTTCATAGTGGTAGATGATATATCCGGCCAGGGTATCGTACTCTTCAGATACGGGAATCCCCAGGAAATACTTATCGTTGAGATAGTCTATTTCATGGCGCCCTGAAAGCAGATAGCGGTTTTCTTCCACCTCTTTTTCCACCAGGTCACTGCTGTCATGCTCGTCCTCAATCTCCCCGAAGATCTCCTCGATGATATCTTCCGTGGTGATCAGGCCCGAGGTCCCCCCAAACTCATCCACCACCAGTGCAATACTTCTCCCCTCTTTGATAAATCCGGTCAACAGAGCATTGACCGGAAGGGTTTCCGGTACAATCTGAATGGGTTTCAGAAGGGGTTTGATCTTAGCAGGTTTTTTAAAAAGGTCCTTTGAATTCACATAACCGATCACGTTATCGATTGTATCGCTGTAGATCAGGATCCTGCTCAGTCCCGATTCATTGAACCGTTCGGCGAGGTCCTCCACGGAAGAATCATCTTCCAGTGCAATGACTTCGGTTCTCGGGATCATACACTCCCTGACTTTCAGACCCGAGAATTCCAGGGCGTTCTTAAATATTTTCAGATCACCGGTCTCTTCTCCCTCTATGGTTTGTTCCGGCTTTACAATGGTCAGGAAGTGATCCAGATCCACCTTGCCGAACACCGGTTCGCTATCGGCAGCAACGGGGCTGACCCGGAGCAGGTGCTTCATGGTAAAATGCGTGATGCCGATAGTCAGCAGGGTAATGGGATAGAGGATCCCGTAAAAGAACATAATGGGGAGACTCAGCAGGCGCAGCGAGTTGTTGGGATTGATCCTGAACAGGGTTTTGGGCAGAAATTCGGCGGTCAGAAGGATGATCAGTGTGGAAATCAGGGTCTGGACCAGCAGAAGAAGTGCTTCGGCCCTGTCTCCCAGAATATTCCGCAGGGGTTCTTCCATCAGCATGGCAAAGGCGAGCCCGTAGATCACCAGGGCAATGTTGTTGCCGACCAGCATGGTGGCTATATACCGGGATGGATGTTTGGTAAAGAAACTGACCAGGCCCGCAAATACTTTTTTCTGCTTTTTATCGATCTCGATCCGCAGCTTGTTGGAGGAGACAAAGGCGATCTCCATTCCTGAAAAGAACGCGGAGAATAGAATGGAAACCAGTATCAGGATGGTCAGATTCAGAAAATTCATCGATTCCGTTGTTTGAGTCTCATACGTCTCCGGAAGAAATACATGGCAAAAGCCAGCAGGGCAAAGAGGAAATAATACCAGCTTTCCCCCAGTCCCCCTTCCAGAAGCAGGTCCACAGCCATAAACAGCAGCACTCCTCCAAGTACAAACCAGACCACTTCAAAAAAACCAGATATATTACTCCTCATCCTGCACGTTTATGGTACCACTGGATCCTATTAACTGCCAGTTTGTCAAATCCTGATCGGAACGGAAACCTTCCTTTCCGTAGAGAGTGTTGCCTTCGCTGTGCACCCGGGTATAGGAATCCGAGTAAATCAGCTCTTCGTTCTCATCCCAGAACAATTCATCGGTGTAGAGTGCGTCTCCGCTGTCGAAGCGCTTGGCGACCACATTGCCCGTGGCGTGCCAGAGCCGTTCCTCCATATAGTAAACGGTGTAATCGGCCCTGATCTCCGATTCAATCTGTGCGGAGTCATTATAAAAGAACACTTCCAGCCCCTTCTCGAACTCCATATAGGGTCGTTCCGCCAAAGGGTATTGCTTATACAGCGGGGCGAGGATCTGTACCTTGACTTTGGCTGAATCACTGTAAATGACTTCAATATTTGTTCCCTGAACCCTGGGTGCAGTGGATTCATCGGTAATCAGGTTGATTCGTTCAATATCATTCTCGCAGCTGCCCAGCAGGGGCAGCAGGAACAGGCAGCATCCCAGGATATATTTCCATGCAAATTGCATAGGGCAAAGATAGGTAAAAAAAAACCACCCGGACTCCGGGTGGCTTTATGCTATGGATTGGTTCAATTTATTTTCTGGACCGGACAGTGGTGTACTCGTTGATGCATCCTTTCACCTGGTAAGAATCCCCATCCTGCAGATCCCGGAAGAATACCTCCTCATTGTTGGGATACTGGCTGGCATAATCATTCAGCTTCTTGTTGGCTTCCGCGGCCACCGAGGGATCCACGCTTTTGGCTCTGGTATATTTATCGGCCGCCACCCAGAAGGCTGTACGCTGTTCGAAATCATCCCCCAGATTTTCCCTGGATTGAATAATGGCGTCTCCAAGGGCTATATAGGCTTTGCCATAATCACTCTTGTAGGCTATTGCTTCCTTGGCATATGTAATGGCCTCGCAAAAGTTGGAGTTGGCCAGAAGGACGATGGTGAGCTCATAGAACCATTCGGCCCGGGTTTCACTATCAATGTTCTCTCCCAGAACGGCCATTTTGAGGTAATTGGTAGCCTTGTTATAATCACTTTTGGCAATCAACAAGATGGCCAGCTGGTGTGCGCTTTCCGGACCGGGGTCAATCCGGTACAACTGCTCCGATGCCGTAACATAGAGATCAGCCCGGTCACAGTTCGAGGCACTGTAGAACCGGATCACGTTTTCAAGAAAATCCCGGTCATCCTTTTTGGCTTCGAACTGGGGCTGAAAGTAGCCGTTCAGGGCATCACATGTCAGGATACCGCTTTGGATCATATTGTCGTCGATGGTATTTTTGGCCTTGGGCCAGCGGGAGCTACTATTCAGCAGTCCATCGATAATACCGGTGACCATAAAATAATCTTCAATGACCTGGTCATCACTTAGCCGGTTTCTCTGATTCAGGGTAATGGCGGCAGAGATAAAAGTAACCACTATCGCATCCCTGGTTTTATTCCGCTCCAGTTCAATGCTGCGCTTCAACCATCCGTATGCGTCCTGAACCGCATCAATATCATCCTGCCTGTATCGAAGGAGATCAATTCCCTTCCTTCCCAGCACATTTCCTTCGCCCCCGAAATACTCTATTCGCCTGTCGTAGATCAACATCAGGGTATCAACCAGTTGCTCGGTCCTGGGCTGTGAAGAAGAAGCAGAGATCAACGAACGGTACATGGTAACCCCTTCTACATACATCCGTTCACTGGATGCCGGGCATTCCCCAAACACGATCCTCCACGGCCCGATGGCATCTTTGTAATTGCTATGTTTGAAGAATTCCCTGTAAAGGGACAGGTTCTTTATACAATTGATACTATCCTGGCCTTTGCCATATTTTGATCCGTCCTCGATTCCTTTCTGTGAAATAACAGGTAGGACAAACAAAAGGGAAATGGCCGTCAACAGGATGGTTTTTAGAGCTTTTGTTTTCATACCGTTCGATATAGTTCGTGTTTAGTCAAATCGTCTTTTTCGGAACCACAAGTCGTGTAAAGTTACATTAAATGTGATAATTCCATAATTTTCTTTCACTAAATTGTGTTCAGTCGTTCCTCTGGTTCCGAGTGTAAATGCTACGTTGATGCTTGATTTTAAAGTTCTTACTGGTAATCCTACTCCAAAAGTTATGCCATAGTCATCCAACTGGTAATCATTCACCTTCAGGTAGGTATTGGAATAATAACCGCCCAGGCGGTAGGTCATCAGTTTGTGATATCCCCGCAGGGCCTCTGCATCAGGCGTATACTCTGCCCCGAAATGCATGGAACTGGACCTGGTGGTTTTATAGTTCTCCCCGGACATGGAACCGGTCCAGTCCTGGATATAATAATCGCCCGTGAGGATCAGTTTCCCGGGAATACCCAAGGCCAGGCCCACGCCTATCCTGTCCGGGATTACAATTGTGCGGTATGCCGTATCCTCGCCAAGGATGTAGTCCGGATCGATCCTGGTCGAATCATTGATCCATGCAGGGTCGTCCTGGTAGAACACGTTGTTGACCAAATATTCGTTGGAGATTTTGGTCCGGGCTTCAATATCGTAGATGCCGCCCACGCTGAAGAAGAATTTATCCCCGAAGGTCTCTTTGTACTGGAGGCCCAGGGTAAAGACAGGGGCTCTCAGGTTCAGGAATTCTGACGAGGTAACATCTGAATACGTGGAATTCATGGGATAGTCGACTTCCCGTTCCCGGGTCAGTTTGCCCAGCAAAAAATTAACCTTCACCCCCAGAGAGATGCGGTCCAGAAGTTTTATAGAAGTTCCGGCATAGAAATTCATGATCCCGCCTTCCCCTTTGTAATAGGTATCCATGGCCAATCCATGGGTATAATCATCATATTCCTGTTTGATGTTGTAGCCGATGCTGCTGTATGGAACCAACCCGACTGAGAATCCGAGGTGTTTTCCTACGGAAGAGGCGAAGGCCACATGGTGCAGATTCATGTTCCACCACGTGTTGCTGTAGTTCTCCGTCTTATAGTAGTTATGGAAGGAGTTGGCGCCGAAATCAAAATAAACCGAGGTACTGTCCAATCCTGAAGAAGCGGCAGGATTCAGCGGATTGATCCGGTTTGCTACCTGCAGGGCCAGCCCTGTGCCCCCCATGGCCTGGTTCTGTGCAAATCCCTGCTTGGCCCTGTCTCCCAGTGCAAAACGGGTATAGGGCGAATAGGTATTAAACTGACTGTAAAGGGGGAAAGAAATAAGAAAAATAACTGCAAAACTGACTACAAATGATCTATGTCTCTCTTTCTGCATTGTGTTCCAGTATTCTGTTAAGTCCGATCAGGTTCAGATTTGGGTCCACAAAGATGCTATTTTTTAACTTCCCGACAAAGTATTTCGCATCGCCACCGGTTAAAACCACCTGTAATTTAGGGTATTTCTTGCTAATTGTGCTGATAAATCCGTTCATTTCAAACAACAGTCCATTGACCACACCCGATTGGATGGCTTCCATCGTTGTACTTCCCACCAGGGAGGGCACTTCACCGGGTCGTTCCAGGTATGGCAGGCGCTCGGTGTACTTGTGGAGCGATTTAAACCGGATCTCCACCCCCGGGGAAATATTTCCGCCCAGAAACTCGCCCTTGGAAGTAACCACGTCATAGGTGATGGTTGTACCCGCATCTATGACCAGAACGTTTCTTCCGGGGTAAATCGTATGGGCACCCACCGCGGAAGCGATCCGGTCATATCCCAGGGTATCGGGAGTTTTATAACTGTTCTTAAGAGGAATGGGAGTGCTTTGGTTCAGCTCCACGCACCTCCCGAACAGGCTACTCAGATAATCGATGATTTCCCTGGAGTAGTTGACAACCGAAGAGATGATGGCCCCTTCAAGACTGCTGTACCGGACATGGAAGTAAGAAATTTCCCTGCTGCTTATCTTTTCATAGCTCGCCGTTTCAATTACCCGGTTGCCTTCACAAACGGCTATTTTTCCGTAACTGTTTCCAAGATCGAGAACCAGGTTCATTTCAGTGCCCTCCGTTACTTAATCTTTGAATAATCTGATACGCCGCTTCCACGCTGTCCACTTGGTCGCTCCTGAGGCTCAGTTTTTCCTGGTCTTCCCGCAACCGGAAGATCCCGGGATTGGCCTGGATGTTCTGGATCACTTCCTTGAACCTCTCGGAGCTGTAAAAGGGTGATTCGGGATTGCTTACAAAATACGTGATCAGAACACTCTTTTTCAATACTATTTTTTCAACACCTGTTCGTTGTGCCAGCCAGCGCAGCTGTACCACTTTCAGCAGTTCCTCCGAGGGAGCGGGCAAATCTCCAAAGCGGTCCAGCAGCATTTCCCTGAACGCATCCAGTTCCTGCTCATCCTGTATGGCATCCAGTTTCCTGTAAAGCTCCACCCGTTCACTGATGCTGCTTACGTAGTGGTCCGGGAAAAGCAGTTCCAGGTCCGTATCGATATGGCAGTCAGTGTAGAAACGGGATCCCTCCGGGGTTGCCGCCTCTGTATCGGCGTACAGTTCACGGAACTCTGTTTCCTTGAGTTCCGCAATGGCTTCATCAAGAATGCGGTTGTAGGTGTCAAATCCGATGTCAGCAATAAAACCGCTCTGTTCGGCACCCAGTAAGTTTCCCGCACCCCGGATATCCAGATCCTGGAGCGCGATATTGAACCCACTGCCCAGTGTGGAAAATTCTTCCACTGCTTTTAACCGTCGTCTGGCTTCCTGTGAAAGAACGGTCACCGGTGGGGAAAAAATATAGCAGAACGCTTTTTTGTTGGACCTTCCCACGCGGCCCCGCAGCTGATGCAGGTCGCTGAGCCCGAAATGCTGTCCGTCGTTGATGATGATGGTATTTGCATTAGGTATATCAAGTCCCGATTCCACGATAGTGGTCGCAATTAGCACGTCGTAATCACCCTGCATGAAATCCATCATGACGGATTCCAGTTTGCTGCCTTCCATCTGCCCATGGGCCACCACGGACCGGATCCCCGGAACTACACGGTCGACGATCTCCTTAATCTCCAGGATATTCTGTACCCTGTTATGGATGAAGAAAACCTGACCGCCCCGGCTCACCTCGTATTCAATAGCTTCCTTAATGATCTCCTCGTTAAAGGGATGCAGTTCGGTTACAATGGGGTGGCGGTTGGGCGGGGGGGTGTTAATGATGGAGAGGTCACGGGCGCCCATCAGTGAAAACTGAAGGGTCCTCGGAATGGGAGTGGCAGTCAGGGTCAGGGTATCCACATTCAGTTTCAGCTCTTTCAGCTTTTCCTTGATGCGTACTCCGAATTTTTGTTCCTCATCAACAATCAGCAATCCCAGGTCCCTGAACTGGATCTCTTTACCAACCAGCTTATGGGTCCCAATGAGAATATCCACCCTTCCATCTTTCAGGTTCGCAATAATCTGGCGCTGGTCGCGGGCGCTACGGAACCTGCTCAGGTAATCGATCGTGACGGGAAATTCCCGGAGCCGTTCCCGGAAGGTGTTGTAGTGCTGGAAAGCAAGAACGGTTGTGGGGACCAGGATGGCCACCTGTTTGCTGTCCGTGGCCGCTTTAAACGCTGCCCGGATGGCCACCTCGGTCTTTCCGAATCCCACATCACCACAGATGAGCCGGTCCATGGGGTACCCCGCTTCCATCCCGGCTTTCACATCCGCAGTGGCCGTGAGCTGGTCGGGAGTGTCTTCGTAGATAAAGGATGACTCCAGTTCCTGCTGCAGGTAGGTATCGGCGGAAAACGAAAATCCTTTCTGCTCCTTTCTCCGGGCGTATAGCAGGATCAGTTCCCTGGCGATGTCCTGGACTTTCTTCTTGGTACTGTTTTTCAGTTTCTGCCAGGCCCCGGTACCCAGCTTATAGATTCTGGGCGCTTCCGTCTCCTTTCCCCTGTATTTAGTAATCCGGTGGAGGGAGTGAATATTCACATAGAGTACGTCCTGATCCTTGTACACCAGCTTGACAGCCTCCTGGATCTTCCCGTTCACCTCGATCTTTTCCAGTCCCCCGAATATTCCGATCCCGTGGTCTACATGGACCACATAGTCGCCCGGATTCAGTCCGATCAGCTCTTTGATGGATACCGACTCTTTCTTGCTGAATCGGTCGTGAAACCTGAATTTATGATACCGTTCGAATATCTGGTGGTCGGTGTAGTAAGCGAGTTTCAGGTCATGATCCGTGAAACCCTCATGAAGGGTCTGGGCCACCGTCAGGTATTGCAGTTCCGGATCGATTTCCTGAAAGATGGCCTGCAGACGTTCCAGCTGTTTTTCACTGTCGGAGAGGATCATATTGGTATAGCC